>JAGOSM010000099.1 GCA_018062315.1 Simkaniaceae bacterium
TATGTTTAAATCATCTTAATGACCGTGGGAAGAGCCGCAGGCACATGAACTTTGCACATTGGGGTTAGTGATTTTAAATCCAGACCCCATGAGAGACTCCTCATGATCGATCTCAGATCCCATCAACCTACCCACCATCGACTTATCGACATGGATATCTACCCCATGAGAGTGGAATACTACATCTTGAGCACTGGCTTTCTGAGAAAATCCAAGGGTATACTCATACCCATTGCACCCTCCGGGCTTATCCCCAAATCTCAAAGCCCATCCTAGCTTGTTTTCAGCCTTTAGAATCTCTTGTAATTTACAAGCAGCACTTAGAGTCAAATTAATCGTAGTAGGATCGTTTTGCTCCTTTAAAATGGCATTTAGCTCGCCAAGGAGGGAATCAATGGCCTCATCCTCAAAACCATGCCCGAGCATTCCCGCTTCTAAGGTTTCCCAAGTAGCCGCCTGACAGGATGCACAGGCTAGCCCAGCCCTAGTCAAGGCAGAAGCTAATTTTTGACTTTTATCTGGAAAGGAACGTAGAATTTGCTCAATCGTCCAATCGCGTTCAATTTTAGAATTCAATTTTAACACATCCACCCCTAATTTTACATTGACAAGCCAGCCTTTCTACCTGCTGTTCTCCTAGAAAATCGAGTTCCTCTTCAGTGAACTCAGAAAGATTTTCCATCCCCTCTTTTACCGTGATGACACAGGTTCCACAAACCCCTTCTTCACAAGCAAAAGGGACCCCATTCTCCTCACAGATCGCCTTGATTGGAGCTCCATTTGGAAGCTCTACTTCTTCATCTTCATTAAATATTAGCTTTGCCATGGCAAAATAATACCTCACTAAAACATACTTGACAACCCATTTTTCAAAGTAAATACAAAATTAGATTAACTGACAATTTTTATTAATATTTAATTACGTATCTTGTTGTTTAGTTGAACGCTAATTTGATATTTGGGACAATAAGTTACAAACTAATAACAAGAGGTAATAAACATGGAATTAACTAGAGCTACCTATCCATCATTATATCCATCACTAACCCCAGCAGCCGCTTGTCCCCCACCAGATTTAACAGTTCAGTCCCATCCGACACTGGAAGGTCCCTCCACTACAACCTATTCATCATTATATCCACCACTCACTTCCATCACTCCGGCAATAGCTTGCGCCCCACCAGTAGATATAACAGCTTACACTCCCTTCTCTCTTGAAGAAAGTCCTACTGCGCTTGAACATCCAAAAAGACCAGAACCAAGTGCCCCACCTGCGGAGAAATCGGTAGTTTTGCGATTCTCTTCCCCTCCTCAACCTGTCTCTGAACGGGATTTTACCACCCTTATCAAATTAAGTAAGGATTATGACCAAGCCATGGCTGCCTCAGATCGCAATCAAAGACTGCCCAAAGAACCTCATCCCCCTCTCATTAAAAGATTGATTCATACCTATATCTCTCCCCGTTATCACGATGGTTCAGTTGAAGAGCGGGTTGATGAAAGCGAACGACTTCTTGCAGAGCACTCACATCATATGATTGACAAAATCATGTATCTTGAAACGCCTAAAACCCCATTAGAAGATCTTTCCAGTAGAATAGATCATTATACAACAAAGATTCATGATCCGTTAAGAAATTTATTTAAACTCAATACCCCTCTTGAGGATTCCCCTTTTCCTGATATTTCAGGGATTTCCATCGAATCCTTACATAATACATTTTTATTTAGAATGATAGAAAGTCTCCCTTCTGACGGCAGCGAAAACATTCACTTTCAACATATTTTTGATAGATTAAAATTTTATATACATAACGACGGTCTTTTAGGCTGCCCTTTGATGACTGATTGGTCCCAAGATCTTCTGAGTAAAAAAATAATTCACCAAATAGCTCCTAAGGAATTAAGCATGGCTAGGGAAACCGCTAAGATTCTATGTGAACTCACTGATGCCCCTCTTTCTAAAGAGGCCTGTGATGCCCAAATCACTGCATTTAAACATGCTTTTAATGCCCTTCCTGCGAGAGATCTTCAGACAAAAATTGAACTCCTCCAATCCACTCTTAGTGCTATTAACGATAGTATCAATATATTATTTCACGAAGAGTATGAAATATTAGCCCTACCGTTTCCATCCCCTGATAGAACACCTAGACTTATCGAAAATACACTGCGAAGCGGCTATTTTCTGAAAAAGAAACGTAAATTAAATAATTTACTATTTCAATTAACAGCAAACTCACAATAACAAATATTTTAAATCATGATTAAATGTAATTATAATTGACGCTTCAATGTTGTTTTTATTATAATATAAGTCACAAGATTAATTAATAATAACAAAACCGTTACATAAAACGGAGGAGATGAAAAAATTATGACTATTCATAATACAGACCTAAGCGCAGTAAAAGGCTTTATCGCGCAAAACCCTTCCAATATTACTGGAGATATCAAAACCTTCCTATCCTCTAAAAAAGGAAAAATCATTACAGCTGTTGCATTAACAGCAATCACCGCACTTTTAGTAACAGGAGCTCTTGGAGTAGGCCACGTGGGAGTACTCGGTCATTCATTTGGCGCCAGTCAAGCACTCTTAGGAATCTCTATCTCAACGATCCTACTTACTTCTATCGTTGCTTTAGGTATTTTCCTTGGCCAAGCTAGAATCAACGCGTGGAATGACGAAAGACGTAAAAAAGCAGTAGAAACTCTTCATACTGACACACATCAAACTTTTAAAGATGTGGGGACGATTG
>JAGOSM010000053.1 GCA_018062315.1 Simkaniaceae bacterium
ATTTAATGGGGCGGGTTGATTTTTTTGATATGTCAATTAAAGTCACTCCTGATGTCTTAATCCCAAGACCAGAAACAGAAATATTGCTCTACTATGTCCTTAAGATGATCGGGAAGGAGGGGGTGCTATTTGATGTATGTTGTGGAAGTGGGTGTATTGGTCTGGGGCTTAAGAAAAAACTTCCCGATCTCCAGGTGTATCTCTCCGACCTTTCCCCTGCAGCATTAGAAGTGGCCCGGGAAAATGGAAAAGGATGCGATGTCACCTTTCTGCAGGGAGATCTACTTGCCCCTTTTCAGGGGTTAAAGGCAGATGTGGTTATTTCTAATCCCCCCTATGTCATCGAAGGATCATTACCAGATAATGGGGAACCTCATATGGCTCGTTTTGCAGGGGCCAGGGGAATTGAATTTTACGAAAGATTGAAAAGCGAGCTTCCTCCCTATCTTAAGGATGGGGCAAAAGTCTTTTTTGAAATCGGATATGATCAGGGGGCCCAGGTGGTGGATCTTTTTTCTGAACCCCATTGGATTAATCCCCGTTTTGAGCTCGATTGGAGTGGGAAAGATCGCTTTTTCTTTACGAGCTTTTCCCTACATGAGTATAAATAGAGTGCCCTTCGGTAATTTCAATATTTAGATCGGCATAAATTTCTTGAACATCGTAACTGTTAGGGTTGCGGTGAAAAATATGGGTGGTTTGTCCTCTGTTGAGAAGATGCCCATGGGAATCATACACTTCAGTTTTAATATGAAACACCAGTCCTCGTAAGGTTTCTCTTGGAAAAAGATCTTGGATAGAAGGCCAGTAAACGGGGCCCCCTGAATAATGAGAAGTTCTTTTCGGCACCTGAACTTTAGAAGAAAGTTCTTTCCCTGTAATCGAAACAATGCAGCAGCAGACGACCACGGGAGTGTTTAAGCGGTTTGTAATAAAAAGGGTTCCTTCTCCAGCAAAAACACTCAGCGTGCAAAACATGCAAATCAAAATTTTTCTTATCATAATTTCACTCTACCAAGAGAGCTCTTGAAGTCCAATCGAAAATTCTTTACAATGGGGGGATGTTTGGAACTTTAACAGATCGCTTTCAAAATCTCTTTTCCTCTTTAAGGGGGAATAAAACCTTTACTGAAGATAATCTTAAAGAAGCTGTGCGAGAGGTAAGGCTTGCTCTTCTTGAGGCTGACGTAAATTATACCGTTGCCGGGACCTTTATTCACCGCATTAAAGAAAAAGTGGTAGGCCTAGATATCCTCAAGTCAGTGAAGGCGAAAGATCAATTCATTAAACTGATTCACGATGAGCTTATTGCTTTAATGGGGGGAGATGAATCTTCTCTTGATATTGCAAGGCATCCTGGAGTCGTTATGCTTTGTGGTCTTCAGGGATCGGGTAAAACAACGACTGCGGCAAAGCTCGCTCTTCATCTCAAGAAAAAAGGGAAAAAAGTTCTCCTCGCTGCCTGCGATTTAGAAAGGCCTGCTGCGGTGCATCAATTGCAAACATTGGGTCATCAGATTGGGGTTTCTGTATTTGCAGGAGAAGGAACGAGTATTGATGTAGCTAAAGCTGCTAAATTACAGGCCTCAAAAGAAGCTTATGATGTTTTGATTGTCGATACAGCAGGAAGGCTCCATATTGACGAGCCTCTTATGAAGGAATTAGAAGAACTGAAAAAGGCGATCACTCCTCATGAGGTACTTTTTGTAGCAAACAGTGCCACGGGGCAGAGTGCTGTACAGGCTGCTCAGCAGTTTGATCAAAGAGTGAGCATGACAGGTACTATTTTAACGATGCTCGATGGAAATTCGAGAGCCGGAGCTGCTATTTCTATTCGGGAGATTACTGGAAAACCTCTTAAATACGAGGGAGTAGGGGAGAGGGTTGAGGATTTTCAGGTATTTAACCCAGCCTCTATGGCTGATCGCATTCTCGGGATGGGAGATATCATCAACCTTGTTAAAAAGGCTGAGGAACATCTCGATGCAGATGAAGGGAAGCGTTTAGAGAAAAAATTATTGAAAGCCAATTTCTCTTTTCAAGATTACCTGAAACAGATGAACATGATCAAAAAAATGGGTTCATTCAAAGGGCTTCTCAAAATGTTGCCAGGAGCAAGTGCGTTAGGGGATTTTGAACTACCTGAAAAGGAGTTGGGGGTTACCGAAGCGATTATCTTATCTATGACCCATTCAGAAAGGGAATGTCTTGTTGAACTTGAGCCAAGCCGCCGTCGCCGTATAGCGACAGGGGCGGGGGTTTCTATCGATGAAGTGAATCGCCTGATCAAAGGGTTTAAGCGGGCGAAGCAAATGATGAAAAATTTGCCGTTCAATAAACTTTCAAAAATGAACTTGTCATAACCTTTAGATTGACGAAAGGTCTCCTTTCTGTGTATAATATTTCCCATTACCCCTTGTTTAGGTTTTCTGAAGGGTAGGGGAAAGATTTACAACTAGTAGGAGTGGTTTCATGCTGAAAATTCGCCTTCGTAAGCAAGGTCGCACAAATCGAATGACGTTTCGTCTTGTTCTTATCAATGCACTCGCCCCTCGTGATGGCAAATACCTAGAAATGCTAGGTCATTATGATCCATCTGCAAAAGATGATGCGGGTTCAAAGGTAGAAGGAGAAAGAATCGCGTATTGGCTTAGTAAAGGAGCTCAACTGTCTGAAAGAGCGGAAGCTTTAGTGCGACGTTTAGCCCCCGAGGCTCTTAAGCAGTAAGGATGCGTTACGACATTTTGTCCCTTTTCCCTGAATATTTTGAAAGCCCACTGAATACGAGCATCATCAAACGAGCTAGGGAGAAAGGACTCATTGACGTAGGCCTTATTGATATACGTACCTTCTCTCGAGGAAGGTATAAACAAGTGGATGATCGCCCTTATGGGGGAGGACCTGGAATGGTCCTCATGGTGGAGCCCGTAGTGGAAGCGATCCGTAGTGTGAGAAAAGAAGGGTCCCATGTGGTGTTTTTAACACCCCAAGGGGCTCCGTTGACTGCGGCAAAATGTCGCTCTTTGGGTGAGACAAAAAAACATCTCATTTTCCTCTGTGGCCATTATGAGGGGATTGATCAGAGAGCCATTAACCTGGAAGTTGATGAAGAAATTAGTGTTGGCGATTTTGTGCTGACAAGTGGATGCCCAGCGGCCCTGATTTGTATCGACGCTATCAGCCGGTTTATCCCCGGTGTGGTAGGTGATGCTGATTCGGTGAGGATGGATAGCTTTGAAGAGGGAATCTTCGATTCAGTTCACTTTACCAGACCTGAAGTGGCTTATGGCCTTTCAGTTCCCGAGGTCCTCTTATCTGGGCACCATGCAAACATAGATAAATGGCGCCGAGAGTGCGCAACAGAAAAAACCCGTCAGGTAAGACCTGACTTGCTTTAGGAGTATAAGACAATGAACTATTCTTCTCTTTTGGAAGAACTTGAAAAAGAGCAACTCAGAAGCGACCTGCCTGAGTTTGAGATTGGAGATACTGTCAAAGTATCCATTCGCCTCAGTGAAGGAGATAAAGAAAGAGTCCAGATTTTTACAGGCACTGTGATTGCAAAAAAAGGTAGAGGAATTTCTGCTTCTTTTTCAGTTTACCGGATCGCGTATGGCTCTGCAATGGAACGTGTTTTTCCTCTCCACTCCCCACAGATTACAAAAATCGAAGTGGTCAGCTCAGGAAAAGTAAGACGTTCTAAACTCTACTACCTCCGCGGAGCGTTTGGTAAAGCAGCACGTGTTAAAGGAAGACACCTTTAATTTTGCCCGGATTGCCGGGGTTGATGAAGCAGGGCGTGGTCCACTTGCTGGTCCAGTAGTCGCCGCGGCCTGTGTTATTCCCAAGGGAAGAATCATTCCCGGCGTCGATGACAGTAAACGCCTCACTCCTTCTCAGAGAGAGAGGCTCTATTCTCTTTTGGTAAGTGATCCCTCTATAGATTTTGGTATCGGCATTGTTGAAGCCTCTCGCATAGATGAGATCAATGTTTTGCAAGCGACTTTTGAAGCGATGTTGATCGCTGTTTCTCGGTTGAAATGCACTCCCGATTTTCTTCTTATTGATGGCAATCGATTGCCTAAAACTTCGATTCCTGCAAAGGCTATTGTGGGTGGGGATGGCCTTTATCAAAGTATTGCCGCTGCATCGATTATTGCCAAAGAGGCGCGGGATATTCTGATGAAGGGGTATCATTTATGCTATCCAGATTATGGATTTGATCAACATAAGGGATATGGCACCGAAGCCCATCTGCAGGCTCTTAAAAAGGGGTTTTGCCCACAGCATAGGCGATCTTTTAAGGGAGTCGTTGACTTGGCAGAACAGAATAGAGTATAAACGTAGCCCATGTTACTAAGTATGACAGGTTATGGTAGGGCTCTTATCTCTACACGTGGGGGGCCGCTTGAAGTAGAGCTTCATTCGGTCAATAGAAAAGCTCTAGATATCAATATCCAAATTCCCCGAGAGCTCCTTTATCTCGATGTCGAAATGCGCCATTTCATTGCCGAATTTATTGAACGAGGACAGGTGACCCTTCGCCTCGCCCGTCGGTTGAATGGGGCTTTGCCTTCCCTTGCAGAAATCAAAAGGGTCAAGGAAGAGTGGGAGAAAATTCGGGATGAAGTGGGGCTTGCTGAAGAAGTAACTTTATCGTTTCTTGCAAGTCAGCTTTCTCAAATTCCTATGACTCAAGATCTGTCTTTTGATGAATTGCTTCCTGGCCTGAAAGAGGCAATGGAAGGGCTGATGAGCATGAAACGGGCAGAAGGCAAAGCGCTTCAGCAAGAGTTTGTCAGAGGATTAGAGGAAATAAGTGAGAAGGTTCTTGAAATTGGACCACTTGTTCCTAAATCAGTCGAAAGACATCGCGAGAAAATTTTGCAGCGTATCAATGAACTAGAATTCAAGGGAGATCCTGATAGGATCGCATTTGAAGCGACCCTTTTTGCTGATCGAATTGATATTTCAGAGGAAATTGCCCGTCTTTTAAGTCATGTTGATCAATTTAAGGGCTCTTTTGCAAAAAAAACAGCGGGGAGGGAGCTGAATTTTCTTCTCCAGGAGATGACGAGAGAAATTACAACGATTCTCTCGAAATCGCAGGATATTGATTTGACAAAGAAAGCTCTTGAAGTCAAGAGTGTCATTGAAAAAATGAAAGAACAGGTAGCGAATATCGAATGAAACTGATTGGCACATTGAAACGAGGGCTTATTTTTGTAGTGAGTGCTCCGGCGGGAACGGGTAAGACAACCCTTACTTCCAAATTATATGAGGAATATAAAGGGATTATCGTACCCAGTATTTCATGTACGACAAGACCAAAACGGCCAGGAGAAGTTGATGGGGTTCATTACTTTTTTCTATCTGAAGCTGAATTTCGAGCCAAAATAGAAGAAGGGGAATTTTTAGAACATACAGCAATTTTTGGATTCCTATATGGGACTTTAAAGACAGCTGTTACAGAGCCGCAGAAGAAAGGGCAGCATGTGATCATGGTGATAGATACTCAGGGGGCTGCTTTTTTAAAAAAAAGTCTTGATGCAACATTTATCTTTTTTGCTCCTCCATCCACTCAAGTTTTAAAAGAAAGATTAGTCAAAAGAAATACGGAATCAGAGCATTTTGTGAATGAGAGGCTTGCAAGGGCTCCTCTCGAACTCTCTTTTGGTAAGGAATACGATTACATTGTTGTTAACGATGATTTAGAGATTGCATATCAAACTTTAAAGAGTATAATTGTAGCTGAAGAACATAGGAGTCGCTATCAGTATGGCCTACTTAACAAATGAACGGTTTTCTGGAGTTTGTCCCGATAATTTTGAGCTAACGAATCGAGCCATTGGGATTATTAAACACATGATTCGATCAGGTCGAGAGTTTACGATTACAAAGGTGCTTGAGCAGCTTCGTAAGAATCCACATATGCTTCACGAAATGCATGACGACAGTGCACAATAAAGTTCTCATTACAGCAGCTCTTCCCTACGCAAATGGGCCCCTCCATTTTGGACACATTGCAGGAGCTTATCTTCCTGCAGATTGCTATGCTAGATTTCAACGCCTTGTAGGTGAAGATGTTTTTTTTGTCTGTGGTTCAGATGAACATGGGGTGGCAATCACGCTCAGTGCAGAGATGGCAGGAAGAACACCCAAAGAGCATGTCGATCTTTTTCATGCAGTAAATCACCAGTTTTTTCAACAACTGAATATCTCTTTTGATCACTATTCCCGTACAACATGGGAAGGTCATGTACACCCTTCTCAGCAGTTTTTTCTCGATCTTTTAAATAATGGATATATCGAAGAGAGAGTCACAGACCAACTTTATTCTGAACAAGATCATCAATTTCTTGCGGATAGATATGTTGAAGGGACGTGTCCAAAGTGTGGGTTTAATAAAGCAAGGGGAGATGAGTGTCAGAAATGTGGAGCCAGTTATGAAGCTCTTGATCTCATCCAGCCTCATTCTAAAGTGACAGGGTCTCCGCTTATTCTTAAGAAAACGAAACATTGGTTTTTAAGATTTGATCTTTTCAAAGATCGATTACAGGAGTGGTTGAAGTCGAAACCGTGGAAAGACAATGTGCTCAAGTTTGCTTCTCATTATATTGACGAACTGAAGCCCAGAGCAATCACGAGAGACTCTGATTGGGGTATTCCGGTTCCTCTTGAAGAGGCGAAAGGAAAGGTTCTTTACGTCTGGTTTGATGCGCCGATTGGGTATATTTCAGCATCTATGGAGTGGGGGGGGGATTGGCAGAAATATTGGCTTGATCCGCATACCAAGCTCGTTCAATTCATTGGGAAAGATAACATCCCATTCCACGCGATCTTTTTTCCTGCGATGGTGATGGGGCAGAATGTTCCGTATAAATTGGTAGATGAGCTGCCTGCAAATGAGTTTTACAATCTTGAAGGAAAGCAATTTAGTAAATCAGATGGATGGTTTATTGATTTAGATGCTTTTTTTACACAGTTTACAGCAGATCAAATTAGATACACGATTGCAGCAAATGCTCCTGAAACGCAAGACTCTGAGTTTACCTGGCATGATTTCCAGATGAGATGTAATTCAGAGTTAGTTGGGAAGTATGGAAATTTTGCCAACAGGGTTCTTGTCTTTATTGCCAATCATTTTGAACATCAGGTGCCTGTTTTGGGTGATTTAGAGAAGATCGACCAAGATTTTATGGAAAGGGTAGACGAACTAGTGAATGGGGCGTATGAGGCTTATTCCCGTTTCCATTTAAGAAAAGCGACTCAGCTCATGATGGAGCTTGCATCTCATGGGAATGTCTATTTTGATCATAAAAAACCGTGGAAAGACAAGGAAAATAGTGGCACAACCCTTGCAGCTTGTGTCTATTGCTTGAAAGCCCTTGCTTTGATTTCATTTCCGGTGATCCCCACCTCTGCTGAGGTTTTATGGGGCCTCCTTGGATTTTCCCTTCCTATTGGGAAATGGAATGAGGTCCGGGACCTTGCGGTCCCGTCCCTACAATCACTGCCTCCTCCTAGAGTCTTATTTTCTAAAGTAGAAAATGAAGTGATTGCTCGAGAAGTGGCAAAATTAGCCTCTAGATAAAAAGCTTTTTCATAGCGCGCACAAAGCGTGTTGTTGGAGAAGCTTTTTTTAATCCACATTTTTCTAGTAGGTGAGTTACTGATCTTTTTAATGATTTCATTTTAAACCTCTTTTTATTTGTTATTATTAATATCTAACAGATCTCCTAACTTTGATTATATATGTATTTTTATAAATTATCAATTATTAATTTTTTTAACCCCGTGTGTCTTTCTTGTGCCTCGTTGGTATTCAAGGCGATAGCAAGGGCTTTTTTAGTTCCAAGGAGGATGACAAGCTTACGTCCCCTTGTAAGTCCTGTATATAAGAGGTTGCGAAACAACAACTTAAAGTGAGATAGGTGGACAGGCATAATAATACAGGGGCATTCGCTTCCTTGGTATTTATGTATTGAGGTGGCGTAGGCCAGGACGAGTTCATCGAGTTCAGAAAAGTCATAAGGAACCATAATCCCGTCAAAATTAACTGCAAGTTCTTGATTATCAAGGTCTATTGATGAGATTCGTCCGATATCTCCATTATAAACCCCTTTTTGGTAATCATTTCTAATTTGCATGACTTTATCGTGTAAATGGAATCGTCTCCCCATCTTGATGAGGGGGTGGTCACTGGGGTTTAGGGTTTCTTGGAGAACTTGATTGAGATTTTCAGACCCTACAATGCCCCTTTTCATGGGGGATAGAACTTGGATTTCATTGACTGGATCGAGATTAAATTTTTTGGGGACTCTTTCTTTGATTAATTGAATGATTTTTTGTGCTATATCTTCTTGACTATCAGACTCTAAGAACAAAAAATCATCCCCTTCTTCATAAGTGAGATCGGGGAAAAAGCCTTTATTGATGAGGTGGGCATTGCGAATGATTTTTGAGCCCTGGGCTTGTCTAAAGATGACATTGAGGAGGGTAACGGGGATTCGTTCGCTTTCGATAAGGTCTTTGAGGACGCATCCGGGGCCAACACTGGGAAGTTGGTCGACATCGCCGACGAAGATAACGCGGCTATGACTCGGAATGGCTTTTAGGAGGCTGTACATAAGCTGGGTATCGATCATAGAGGCTTCATCGATAATAAAGAGATTGCCCTCTAAGGGGTTGTCTTTACCTCGTTTAAAGCCCCCTTCTTTAAAATCCATTTCGAGAAGCGAATGGATGGTAGAAGCCTTCTGTTTTGTGATCTCGGAGAGTCGTTTTGCAGCGCGTCCTGTGGGGGCAGCGAGGACAATGCCACCGGTTACTTTTTCGGTAATTTGTAAAATGGCTCTCGTAATGGTGCTTTTGCCGGTTCCCGGGCCTCCGGTGATGATGTGGACTTTATCGGTAAGGCAAGAGGTAATGGCAGTTTCTTGTTCTATGGCAAATTTAAGATTCATTTTTTCTGCGACCCATTCGATTCCTTTGGCGAGTTGAATAGGGCGAATGGAGCAGGGGCTCAGGAGGAGCCGTTTGAGTTCTTTAGCGATTCCGAGTTCAGCTAGAAAGAGCGGTTTGACATAGAGGTCATGCTCTTGTTTAACGAGTCTGCCGAGAGCCTCGAGTTTAGAGAGTTCTCCTGTCACGAGGGGTTGATCGACCTCGAGCATTTTTCCAACCTCTTCAGCAAGGAGGGGTTCTGGGTAGCATACATGGCCATCTTGGCTTTTTTCCCAAAGGAAGTGGATGATACCCGCCTGGATGCGGGCAGGGGAGTCGTGAGGAATGCCGAGATTTTTAGCGAGTGCATCGGCTGTTTTAAAACCGACGCCGAAAAGAGTTCTTGCAAGTTCGTAGGGATTCTCTTGAATTTTTTGGATAGAGCCTGAACCGAACTGTTTATAGATCTTTTGAGCAAGAGAGGGGGAGACATTATGGCTTTGGAGGAAGATCATGACCTCTCGAATGGAGCGCTGCGATTGCCAACATTCGCGGATGAGTTCGACCCTTTTTTCCCCAATGCCTTCAATGGAAAGAAGAAGATCGGGGTTTTCATCAATGACTTTAAGGGTGCGTGGGCCAAAGTGGGAGACGATTTTTTCAGCAAAATGGGGGCCGATCCCTTTAATCAAGCCAGATTCGAGGTATTTTTGGATCCCCTTGACGTCGGAGGGGGCGGTGAGTTGGTAGGTGGAAACGACAAACTGGGTGCCGAAGCTTTGGTGGTGTTTCCATTCCCCGTCACAGTGAATAGTTTCTCCTGGTTGGATACCGGGAAGAGTGCCGACAATCGTGGTGAGTTCTCTCAACCTGGGGACTTTGACCTTGGCAACGGTCCAGCCATTCTCTTCATTGGAGAAAAGGATGTTGTTGATCGTGCCGCTGAATTGTTCCATACGGAAGTTATGCTCCTTTTTTGACTAAAAAATCAAGTTTTCATTGCCAATAAGGTTCAAATTCGCAATAATACTGCTCATTATTCCGGATTAGCTCAGCGGTAGAGCAGCGGACTGTTAATCCGTTGGTCGCTTGTTCGAATCAAGCATCCGGAGA
>JAGOSM010000054.1 GCA_018062315.1 Simkaniaceae bacterium
ATTCGAACTCTCGTCCTTAGCAAACTCCCCACTAATGACTACATGCTTAGTGCTTCCTTTTATAGTGCAGGCTTTGCTGGGAAACACGTCACTTCAAGCCCACACACCCCTTATAATCTCGAGGTTATTTTCTTAGGGATCCAAGAAAATAGCTCACACCAGGAAAATATGACGATGACAAACTAACTCCCGGTTAGATCGGCTTGACATCGGCAACTTAAAACGGTTAGGTTTTAGGCTGCAGCTGCGAAGCTAGCTTCAGAGAAGTTAACTTCAACAACGTTACTGTTTTTTGCAGTTATGTTTTATCGGATTTTTAAGAGGCCATCCGAAATCCTCTGCATGCCACTAATGCTTCGCTTCCAAGTCGAAACCAGTGCACCCCCGTATTGGATTGTACCATAGAATATCCTTTTATTTCTATAGAGGCAACGAATTCTTGAAAAGTTAGGGGGAGATCGCTATATTTATCCTCATGTTTACAATTCATCAAGAGTCCTTCCCAGAGAGAGAGCTGCGTATCCTTGCCCATTGGAAAAACAAGGGAATTTTTAAAGCTTCATTGAAAATGAGGGAAACAAAGCCCCTCTTTTCCTTCTACGATGGCCCCCCCTTCGCCACAGGGTTACCCCACTACGGCCACTTGCTCGCAGGGACCATTAAAGATGTCATCCCTCGCTATAAAACAATGAAAGGATTCTATGTCCCAAGACGCTTTGGCTGGGACTGTCACGGCCTTCCTGTCGAAAATGAAATCGAAAAAGCATTTCAACTCTCGGGAGCTCCAGAAATTGAAACGTTTGGAATCGCCTCATTTAATGAAGAATGTCGCTCCATCGTTCTTAGGTACACCTCAGAATGGCGCTCTACTGTAGAGCGATTCGGTCGCTGGGTCGATTTTGACCACACCTATCGCACCATGGACCCCTCTTTTATGGAATCGGTCTGGTGGGTGTTTGGCGAACTCTGGAAGAAGGGGCTTGTCTATGAAGGCTTTAAAGTGATGCCGTTTTCTGCAAAGCTCGGAACACCCCTCTCTAACTTCGAGGCTAACCTCAATTACAAAGATGTCGATGACCCCTCCCTCACTATCACATTCCCCTTGAAAGATGAAGAAAATACTCACCTACTCGTCTGGACAACAACCCCTTGGACCCTTATCTCTAACCTCGCCGCTGTTGTTAGCCCTACCCTTGATTATGTTAAAATTCAGGCCGGGGAAAAATTTTATATCTTAGCTCGCTCTCGGGTTTCCTCCTATTTTAAAGAAGGGGAATATGAAATTGTACAAGACTTGAAGGGAAAAGATCTTAAAGGAAAAACTTACCTACCTCCCTTTACCTATTTTAAAGA
The DNA here is from genome assembly GCA_018062315.1 of Simkaniaceae bacterium. Classification (GTDB taxonomy): domain Bacteria; phylum Chlamydiota; class Chlamydiia; order Chlamydiales; family Simkaniaceae; genus JAGOSM01. The sequence goes on from JAGOSM010000054.1 coordinate 1,354, forward strand.
TCATCCAGGAGCTTTTCGGATTCTCGTTGACGAGTTTGTAGGAGGAGAAGACGGAACGGGGATTGTTCATGCCGCCCCTGCTTTTGGAGAAGCCGACTTCTTTGTTTGTTTAAAGGAAAAAATTGAGGTTGTTTGCCCGGTTGATCAAAATGGGCGCTTTACTAAGGAAATCCCTGAGTATACAGGAGAATTTGTCAAAGATGCCGATAAGGCCATCATTAAAAGGCTAAAAGACGCTGGAAGGGTCTTTCATCATGGACAAATAAGGCACAGATACCCCTTCTGCTGGAGATCAGATACCCCTCTGATCTACAAAGTGATGAAAACCTGGTTTGTCTCTGTTGAAAAAATTAAAGAAGAAATGATTGCCCACAATCAAACGATTCGCTGGGTCCCTGATCATGTCAAAGATGGCCGTTTTGGGAAATGGCTCGAAAATGCACGCGATTGGGCTATTTCTAGAAATCGATACTGGGGAACCCCTATCCCTCTCTGGATCAGTGAAGAGGGAGATGTCATTTGTATCTCTTCTGTGGCAGATCTGGAAAAAAGAACAGGCAAAAAAATCGAAGATCTCCACCGCCATTACATTGATGAACTGACTTTTGAGGAGGGGGGTAAGACTTATAAACGGATCCCCGAGGTGTTTGACTGTTGGTTCGAATCGGGATCGATGCCCTATGCCCAAAATCATTACCCTTTTGAAAATCAAAAAGAGACAGAGAACAGCTTTCCAGCTGATTTTATTGCTGAAGGTCTTGATCAGACAAGAGGGTGGTTTTATACACTCATGATTCTTTCAACAGCCCTTTTTAATAAGCCCGCTTTTAAAAATGTGATTGTGAATGGAATTATCCTAGCTGAAGATGGAACGAAAATGTCCAAACGGCTTAAAAATTATCCAGAACCAACTCTCGTCATCGACAAATATGGGGCAGATGCTGTCCGCCTTTTCTTGTTAAATAGCCCCGCTGTTGTTGCTGAAGATTTGAAATTTTCTGAAAGGGGAGTGGAACTTGTTTTGCGGCAGTTTCTCATTCCTTATTGGAATGCCTACGTGTTCCTTGCAACTTATGCCAAAATTTATGATTGGAAGGCAAAGAGGGTCGAAAAACCGACTGCAGAAATTGATGAGTGGATTCTGTCCCGTCTACAACACCTCATTGGGGCAGTGGCGGACGGACTCGATCAATACAATTTAAATCGAGCCGTTGAACCTTTTGTCGCATTTATTGACTCGCTCACTAACTGGTATATCCGCAGATCTCGCTCCCGTTTCTGGGCTGACGAAGATAGTGCCGATCGAAGAAGTGCTTTTGAAACGCTCTATACCGTTTTGATAGACCTTTCAAAGGTGGCAGCTCCTTTTATTCCCTTCCTTTCAGATGCGATTTTTCAGGGCCTTTCTAAGGAACAAGAATCGGTCCATTTGTGTGACTATCCGACAGTGACTGAGAAGTGGCTGAATACCTCTTTGGAAGGTGCTATGGATATTGTTCAGTGTGTCGTCAGTATGGGACATGCTTTACGTAAAGAGCACATGCTCAAGGTTCGGCAACCTCTTCCTGCGGTCCATATTATTACTGCGGATCCTGTATTGCAGCAGTATCTTGAGGCCCATAAACAGCTCATTTTAGAAGAGCTTAATGTCAAAGAACTTCAGCTCAGTGAGGATGAATCTGCTTTTGTGCATGTTGAGATTAAGCCCAACTTCCCTGTGCTAGGTAAAAAGCTAGGCCCTCGCATGAAAGAGGCGCAGGCTGCTATTGCTCAACTGACCTCTCTAGAAAAACAACAACTCCGTCAGGGAAACACGATTGAACTTGCAGGCCTTGGCCCTCTTGCTCCTGAGGATATCATTTTGCAGCGGCAGGTTAAGGAATCTATTGTGGCCTCTAGTCAAGAAGGGGTTACAGTAGCTCTCAATACTGTGCTCACTGAAGAGCTTCTTTTAGAGGGGCTTGCTAGAGAGCTTGTCAATAAAGTCAATACGATGAGACGCAATGAGAAATTTGAGGTGACGGATCGGATCCATCTCAAAATTCAGACAACACCCCGTGTTAAAGAGGCTTTTGAAAAGCATAAGGTATATATTTGTCACGAAATTCTAGCCACCCAGGTGGAGTTTATGGAATGTAGTGGGCAGCCCGCTGACCTTAACGAGGAGCCCACTTGGATTGAGATGAATAAAGCTTAATCAATATGGATAGGGAGTTGTTGTTTTTTTCGGTTATAATATTGCCATAGAGCAAAAAAGGTGAGGAAAGTGCCCCAGACGATCAGTTTTGGGGTAGTGACAAGGGGTGTTGTCGGTTGGTTGAGAGGACCAAAATTCTTTCCTGGAGGAAAGAAGGTCAGTGCAGGAGACCCCCGTAAGTTTTCTTGAGGTACAAATCCAAAGTCGCGGCTATCTCCTGAATCAGCGTAGTTATCTCCAAGGACAAGGTAGTGACCCTCTGGTACCTTGACTCCATATTTCTCAATGAAATCGGTATCAATTTTCCCATCGCTCTTTAAGGGAGGTCCGAGATCCTCAAAGGGAATGTAAGGAGCTCCTTTAGGAGCAGCAGATTGACGGGTATATTCTGTATGCATGTATTCTTGAAGTAGAGGATCATCTTTCATCAGAAATGGTTGTCCCATGACATATAAATTTTGATCTCTCCAGAAAGCAAAGCGAGAGGGAAGAAGAAAAGGGGTAATCGATAGGGGGCTAAGACGGGTATCAAACGCAATCCCTAAATTAAAAAGGAGCTGTAATTTCTCTCTTGAATAGGTGTAGAGGGGGTGGTCTTTTGCCAATGTATGCCGAATCCCTCCCCAGCCCAGTTGAAATGCAGTTCCTTGATAAAATTCATAAATGCCATCGGGTACATCAAGAGAAAAAGAAGGAGAATAGAGATCAGCTTCCCTCCCATACCTAGAAATTTTTCCCTTAGATACTACAAATCGAGCCGTATATAACGATTCAAAGAGGCGATGTTCTGCCTCCTGGGGAAGTGCAATATAGGACTTCTCTGTTCCTATGGTAGGGTAGAGCCCTCCTGAAGGGAGTTTGAGTAAAGCGGAGGTTTTTACATCGGGATGATGAGTGAGTTCTAAGATGAGATCCCCATTCAAATAAGGAGGGGAAGCAAGTGTTTCGTATTCTTTCTGAGTTAAGAGACGAGCAACTGCATAATTTTTAAAACCCCAGAGATCGTAGTAATGTTCGATATCTTTGACAAGGAGCTTGCCTCGTAATTTTTGTCCTGGAGACATCATCAACTGAGCTACAGGTTCATTCATTTGGCAGAGTAAAAGGGAATTTTCTTGAGAGGGGACAAGTTTTCCTTCGAGAGAAATAAAGGGAATATGATCGATGGCGGTGAGTTCTGGAAGATTGAGTTCATGAGAGATATCTTCATTAAAACGGTTAATGCCATAAATTTTCCCTCCATAAAAATAGAGTTTATCTCCACTTTTCCCAATCAGCCTTTTTACAAACTGTTTGATCCCTGGGAAAATATAGAAGTATTTTGTCTCCAGGTTGCGGATATCGAGCCCTTCTCCCGTAAAAATAACGACCGAGTTTCTTTGTAAAAGATGGTCATCAAAGTAGAAATGACCCAGCCGAAGGGGAATATTAATTCCATAGGTGCTCTTTGAAACTAAAAGACGGTCGTGTTCTTGAATGGTAGGACGCATAGAACCTGTGGGAACTTCATACAGCTCAAACCACATTTGACGAATGAGGATGACAACAAAGAGAGCAAAACCTAGAGAAAGGGAGGTTTCTTTAAAATATTCCAGAGGGTTTCTCTTAAGATGAAGTTGCATGAGCTTCTTCACTTGTTTCGCAAGCTCGATTGCTTCCTTTTTCTTTGAGGCCATAATAGCCTCTTGAAGTTCAGAGAGAACCTTCTTGAACTCTTCTTTAATCAAAGGAGAGAGGTTTCCTTTTTTCTTTTCGTATCGTAGGTATCCCTTAAATAGAATCTCTTTGGCTTTTTTGAATGTCATCATAGCCAGGAGATCGTAGCAAATTGTGGAAAACGTGTCGATGAATTGTTCGTAGATTGTTGATAAATGGAGTGTCTTAATCTAGAGCAGGTTACATATTAAGAAATGATAAGTTGTTGATAGTAAATTGGTTGTGGTTTCTATGATGAGTGGAGATTGAGTGGGTTATTATATCCAAATAAGAAGGATAAAACTTTGTTCATAATCGCACTGTAGAGGATTCTGCATAATAGCTTGGAAACTCATCAGGAACGGCTAAAAAGGTATAAACATGACCCTTTTCTAATGGAGAGATAGAAAATGTAAGGGTGATGAGTTCTCCTTGTCTTGTAATGGAAGGAATAATAGAAAGGGTTTCTCCTGTTTCATGATCGAGGGCTTTAAGAGTATATGAATGATAATAGGAAGGAGAGGAGAGTTTAAAAGTATAAAGGGTAGGGCCTTTGATTAAGCCGCCTATAAAGGAAGGATAGCGGCGTGGAAAGGATTCTAGAGAGGGGGGAAGGTGTTTCCCCATGTTGATTGAAAAGAGTTTGAAGGTGTAGTGGGGATCATTAACTTCTAGATAGATAGGAAAGGGGAAGTGGGGAACAAAATAGAGGGTGATGGGTTTTCCCGATAATTCACCTCCGTCATTAGGGAAATGGCAGGTAAAAGTAGAGAAAGAAGAAGCTCTTTTCTTGACCCCTTCTACGATAAGGGGGGGAGCCCAAAGGGCTCTTCGATCTATTGATTCAGGGGGTGGGGGAGGCCCAATTTTTTTGGGTTCTTTTGTGATGAATAAGGGTAATTTCAGGAGTTCATAAAAAAATGAAGGGGGGGGGAGAAATGTTTTCTTAGTCACCGAATAACACTCTGTAATTTCATCTGAGGAAAGATCGATCTCATAAAGTAGGTGTGAAGTGGCCTCTTTCCCTTTGTTTTTAACAAAAACGGCCCAATCTTTAGGTTTAAGATGAGAAGGGATTGAAATTTCTTCCAGAATGAGGTGGGTATCTGTTAAAGAATGGATAGATACAAGGGTTGCAATTTTGCTTTGCTCAAAAACAATGAAGTCTCCGGGTTCTCCTTTAATAAGAGAGTCTTTAATGGTTGCGGCAAACAGAGTGGTTGTGAGGAAGAGCAAGAACCAACGCATGAGGTGGAGTATACATGATGCGCTCTGAAGACGCATTAAAATTGTTGAGATCAATCTGCCAGGTCATGTAGTTTTCTAACGAACCTTTTATGGGATGGAGATTATGAAGAAGTGGATCACTTTAGGTCTATGTTTTTGTTGCGTTCTCTTTGCTGAGGAATGGGGAGAGGAAGTTAAGCAGATCGATAGAGCTGTAGAAAAGCTCACCGATTTAAGGGATTTAGAGCTTGCAAAAGCTGCTAGATACCAGGATCAGGGAGATCGACTCCAATTTAAATCACATGATTTAATTGATGCGAGGCGCTATTGGAATCAAGCTGATACCTCTCGAGAAATCGCAGCGAGATATCAACAAGAAATTGACAAATTAAAAATTCGACGTAATTTTTTGTATAAACAACATGGAATGAAACCGAATGACACCCCTTCTAACTGACCTCTATGAATTGACAATGGCTCAAGGCTATTGGAAACAGAGGATGTTAGATTGGGAGGGAGTCTTTCATCTTTTTTTTAGAAAGAAACCCTTTGGGGGCGAATACGCCATTATGGCTGGATTAGAGGGATTTATCGAATGGATGAATCACTTTGCCTTTAGTGATGGGGATCTCGAGTATCTGGAAAAACTCGATCTCTTTGATGAAGAGTTTCTGGATTACTTATCTAGGATGCGGTTTCAGTGCGATATTGATGCTGTGGAAGAGGGGAGAGTTGTCTTTCCCCTTGAGCCTCTCGTTAGGGTGAGGGGCCCTTTGATTCAGGCTCAGCTTATTGAAAGTGCCCTTTTGAATTTTATCAATTTTCAAACCCTGATTGCAACAAAAGCCTCCCGTATTTGCCATGCTGCACAGCGGCGTGAGGTCATTGAATTTGGTCTTAGAAGAGCCCCTGGTCCTGACGGAGCCCTTTCAGCGTCTAGAGCGGCTTATATAGGGGGATGTCATGCAACTTCAAATCTTTTAGCGGGTAAAATCTTTGACATTCCTGTTCGGGGTACGATGGGGCATAGCTGGGTGATGTCGTTTGATTCAGAGCTTGAAGCATTTCAAAAATTTGATGAGGCCATGCCTGAAACGTGTATTTACTTAGTGGATACGTATGATCCTATTCGAGGGATTAAAAGGGCGATCGAGGTGGCTAAAAATCGAGGGAAAATGTTGGGTATTCGTCTCGATTCGGGAGATTTGCTCTCCTTAAGTATGGAAGCGAGAAAACTCCTTGATGAGGCAGGTTTTTTTGATGCGCAAATTATTGCAAGTAATGAGCTGGATGAGTATGCAATTGCCTCACTGATCCAAGGTGGAGCGAAAATTGATGCATGGGGTGTGGGGACTCGTCTTGTGACGGGGAAAGATCAAGGGGCTTTAGATGGGGTTTATAAATTATCTGCTGTGAGGAAGCCTGGCGGAATATGGAGTTATAAAATCAAAGTCTCTAAAGAGACGGTGCCTGGTATTTTACAGGTTAAAAGGTTTTCAGATCGGGACATTATTTACGACGAAGAGAGTGGTTTATATAGCGAGGGAGGGGAGGACCTCCTTGTTCCCATTTATAGGAAAGGGAGTTGTATTTATCAATCGCCTCCTCTTGCTGAAATACGCAAAAGAGGGATAGAAGAGAGATCTCTGTTTTCATTTCCGTATCCTGTAGAATTTGAGCCAACACTCATTGAGTTAAAACAAGAGTTGATTGAAGAAAATAGAGGGGAGTTATTATAATCCGGCCCCTATGGTCACTACAGTATCTTCAAGAGACTCCTCCTTTGATAAAAAAGGGGTAGATGTATGGTTGACAACTACAAAGTTAAACCAAATTGCCCTTTACACCCTATCTGGAATTGCTTTACTTGGTGGAACTCTTCTTCTCGGTGAAGCTCTTTTGCTTTGGACATTTACCGCTGCTATTCCCCTATCAATGATAGCGCTTGGAGTGGGAGCTCTCACTTTTCTAGTGGCGCGTGATCTGATTGACTATGAAGATAAGGAGCAGCTCGATATCCATAGGCAAGAGATGAAGAATCTTCTGCTAGTTCTTGAAGAAGAAGAAAAAGAACTGATCGATTCTTTGCGAACGGGGGAAGAAATTCCCACTGAATTCAAAGCTGAAGTGAAGGATATTTTGCAAGTTTGTATTCGAAAACATGGATTGAAGAACATGTTTCGATATGGGATTCCTCATCCTAAAGATTTTCGGAGAATCTGGTGTTTTATGACAAAGTACATGGATCTCAAAGAGGTTATGCAAATATATTCTGCGGCAAATACAGCCTACGAGCGGGTTAGAAAGAGGTTTCCTTCAGATAGCTATCTTTTTGATATCCCTTCTCCAAGAGAATTTAAAGAGAAATGGAATTACTCCAATTTTTGTGATGAAATTTACTCCCATTTTGAAATCGGGGAACTAAGAAAGCTTGATCTTATCTCTTCTGAAGAATGTCGATTTTTAAGGGATCTTAAAAGGGAGTATCGTTTAGCCAAAACAACTTATGAAAAAGCGACACGGGGAGAAACTCGGGTATTAAATGAGTTGATTCAAAAATTTCAAAAAGAGAGGGATAGTGCTCTTTCTACTCTTGAAAAACGGCTCAGAAACCACTCTGCCAAGCAGGCATTGAGGGTCCTTCGGGAGAAAAAAATTACAGCCATGCGCCTTTTGAATCGGAATATACGACTTGATCCAGAAATGGAGAGTGCTCGTCAGAGGTACCGTTCGATGAAAAGGACTTTAGAAGAGAGGGGAGAGACGGATTCTATGCAGATGGAGAAAGACCATTTTCAAGATGTAAAAGCAAAGGTCATAGGTCGATTTTCTCTATTTAAAACTCAGATAGAAAATCAGTTTAATGAAGGGCAGAGGGAATATACAGGAATACTTCAGATGGCTGCCACAGACTACCGTAAAGAAGTAGCGGAAATACAGGGTCGTTATGAAGAAAAAACAAAAGATATTCAGCGCCGTTTTGAAGAGGTTTGCTATCTTCCTCTCAGGGAGTTTAAAGAGGAAAAACAGTCTTTAAATAGAAGGTGGAGTGAATATCGAGCTTCTGGTATAACATAGCAAGTGGAACTCCAAAGTTTACAGGTTTCTCTTTTCCATATTGCAACGCTTGTCATTTTTATCCTTGCGATCTTGCATACATTTTGCGCCCATTTTTTTACTTTTCTCTCAGGTCGTATGGCAGCAAGACATCCTGAGAAAGGGAAGTCTACCCAAATTCTTGTTGAACTTCTCTATCTTCTAGGAGAGGTAGAGGTGATTTTTGGAATTTGGGTAGTTCCTTTACTTGTGGTGATTGCTTGTTTTTATAATTGGCAAACGGCAGTTGACTATATCGATGGGCGTAACTTTGTTGAGCCGATGTTTGTTGTTGTGATTATGACAATTGCTGCAACAAGGCCAGTGGTGTTTTTGGCAGAGTGGTGTTTGGAAAAAATTGCTGGGGTATTTGGAGGAGGGGTGAAGGCATGGTGGTTTACCATCTTAACTTTGGGGCCTTTACTTGGATCATTTATTACTGAACCAGGGGCTATGACACTAGCTGCTATGCTTTTGATTCGTAGGTTTT
>JAGOSM010000013.1 GCA_018062315.1 Simkaniaceae bacterium
GGATATGCTCTCATGAGGGATATCTATCTAGGTCATACTCTGACCAAACAACTCAGCTATGTCAGTATTTTTGTTGGGATAACTCCCTTGATTGCCCCTCTAATGGGAGGGTATATCGTCCAATATGGAAACTGGCGCGGCTGTTTTGGGCTCCTTCTTATTCTAGCAGTGTTCCTACTCTTTCTTAAATTTCGATATCTCCCAGAAACTCTTGTGAATAAAAGCGCTAAAGCCCATCACCCTAGCGTCATGTTAAAAAATTATCAATCCCTATTGAGAAATAAAGCCTGTATAGGGCCTATTGTGATCGCTTCTTTCGCCTTTTCAGGATTGCTTACTATGGGAAGTTTACTCCCATTCCTTGTGATTAAAGAATTACATTTTAATCCATCCACTTATGGATGGATTGCGGGGATCCCAGCCCTTGCATATCTTTCTGGATCTTTTTTAGTCGGACAATTTGGGTCAAAATTTTGTTTTTCCCATCTTGTTATCTTTGGAACTGGTCTCGGATGTATCTCAATGGGATTAGCCCTTTTCTTCAATTGGCATTCTTTTGATCTTGTCTCATTACTCATCCCCCTCTTTGGTTATTTATTTGGAATTGGATGTATCATTCCAAGAGCTTCTGCAGAAGCTCTCTCTATCGTTCCCCATCTTACAGGATCTGCAGCAGCTCTTCTGTGTGCTTGTATGTTTGGAGTTTCAGCATGCATGATTGGAATAGGATCCCATCTTAACCAAACTTCTCCAATTGCCCTTTTTTCTCTTCTCCTTTTCACTGTTTTTTGTACCGCACTCACTTTAATTTATTCTCAAAGGAACGTATGATTAGACATGTTGTATTTTATAAATATCGAAATGATATAAGCGATGAAGTCATAGCCAACATCTATAATGAATTGGAAAAAATTTCAGCAAAACTACCTGGGCGCTTAAGTTATTCGTGGGGAAAATATGATAGTTATGAAGGGAGAAACCAGGGATTTACCCATTGTTTAATTACAGATTTTATTGATGAGTCAGCGAGGAACCTGTTTCTTGATGATGAAGCCCGAGTCCTTTTCTCCAAAAAAGAGGTCTTACCTAGGATGGTAGGTGGCTTGGAAGGGATTATTTCCTTTGATTTTTCATGGCACTAAGAGAGGAACCCAAAGCTGATGCTGGCATTCATAAAGAAGTTGATCATCCAGATCGATGAGTTCAGCTTTATAGGAAAGAAACCCCTTTTTCTCTAAATATTCTTGCCCCTCCAGAGTCATGTTAACAGCACCATGCCGGTATTCCAAGGGAAAGGTTTTGACCTCTTGAGTGTAGTCTTTATAAAGAAGATGAACAAACAGAAGGACTTTTTTTTCAAGTGTATCTCTTGGAATATTCCACTCAATAAAAAGTTTCTCTCCTTGAGGAGGCGGGTCTCTTCTCGGATCAGGACTTCCGACAAAAGTAGATGCAAGAGATTCAAGATTTAAATTCTCCTTGTGCATCGATAAATAGTATTTATCGCACCCTACTAAACAAAATAGAACTAGCAAGAAACTTCCCCTCATGGGAAACTAGTCTAATGAGTTCACAGGAGAGCGTCAAGGGGATCCTTTTTGATCAGGGTAAATTTCTCATGATCCTGCGTAAAGACTGCCCTGTCTGGGTCCTTCCTGGAGGGGGTATTGATGAAGGGGAAACTCCCGAGGCTGCTATTATCCGAGAATTTGAAGAAGAAACAGGTCTTAAAGTTTCAATTGTCCGAAAAATTGCACACTATCTTCCGATAAATCGCTTAACACGCCCTACCCATTTTTATGAATTAACCTCTTATGGGGGGGCTTTATCTATCCAAGAAGAAACCCGCGCTGTCCAGTTTTTCGACCTCACCTCTCTACCTAAAAAAACCCCTCCCCCTTTTCCTGACTGGATTCGAGATGCATTAGAAAATCATAAAGAGGTTCTGATTAAAAAAATTACCTCAACATCTTATCTCGTATTTTTTAAACACCTAGTTCTACATCCCCTGCTTATTATGCGTTTTATTTTAAGTCGCTTAGGATATCATTACAATTCAAATTAAATATACATTAATTGACATGAATAATGCTAATATTATAAAATAGCATATAATTCAAATGAGATAAGAGTATTTAATATGGCTCCAGTAACATCTTCCACCGTCGATTTTCCATCCATTCCCCTTCCCGACGAGCTAACACACCGCCCCCCCACGTTTTTAGCATCCTCTGCTGCAAACATCCAGGGAAATCCATGGGAAGCACGGGATCTTGACTTACGCCGGATGAAAATTGAGCGGCAGCACCTTCATTTCCATGAAGGGACACATCGTGTTGTCACAGAAGCTTTAGAGAAATTAAAATCTTTAAAGGAAACTGGAACCCCTATAGATGCGATACAATTTCGAACTCTTCTCGCAGATTTTGGAAAACAACGAGCTGAACTAGCCATACCCTATCAAATACGGGAAAGACGCTATATGATCATAGATGGGGAAAAATATTTCACAGAAGACCCCATCCATAATCCTTTTGGTGAATTAAGAACTCAAGCTGCCATAACTTGCATTAAAGAGTACTCCCCTGAATACGCAAAAAAAACAATAGAATTTGTGCAAAGACAGTTCCAAACAGATGGTCTTTGCGATAAAATCACAGGAACCTATAATCGAGCCGCTTATCTAGATTTTTTATTCGAACTTAAAGAAAAAAAGGGGCTACCCGCACACATACTCAGCGCTCTTCAGACGGTCTCTACGATGAACGAAGCAGCAGAAGAAAATAAGGCGAAACGGAACGCAAGCGATTATCAATATTTGCTATCTTCTTCGATGGCCTGCACCCATTGGGAGTTATTAAAGAACGACTTTTACCACAATCTCCCATGGCACGAGATAACTAAATTCCTTATTGCTCATACTTTTTATATCTTACGGAAGACAGAAGTTTTTTTAGACCAAGAGACTACTTCTACACCAATACCTGTAGCTATTTATATCCGTAGTTTGCAAATCGGTTCTGACTCCCTTAAAACAACGCGGTATTTCTGTGAACCTCAAGCTATCACCGGAAAATCAAACGAATTGATGTTTAAGGAGGATGAAACCTCTATTTATATTGAACATATGCATCCTAGTTTGATTGAAGACTGTCTAGTAGATCTTGGGATGTTATTTACAAAGATTATGCAGTGGTCTCCAGAAGAAGATCCATCAGCAACTACTCTGAAAACTCTAATGGCAAAATTTCTCTTTATATATGGAGAAGCAATGCCCTTCTCTAGGGGTAGTGCAGCAATCGGCGAATGGTTGGAGATGGTGATGTACGGTTTTCATAATTTCCATATCAAATATAATCCCGGTACCCATTCAAATTTAGCTGTATTTTGCCACTCCCTCGAGGAATATATAAAGGCCTACCCCACATTTTTTGAACTAGAGCCTATGACATCTCCAGAAGGTGGTTCGGGTGGCGGAGGTGCTGGGGATGTTTAGATCATCTTTTTGGGATCAACAAACGCATCAAACTCTGCTTCTGTGAGTAATTTAAGCTCGAGAGCTGCCTCTTTCAAAGTTTTGTGTTCCAGGAATGCCTTTTTCACAATCTGGGCAGCCTTATCATACCCAATATGGGTATTGAGAGCCGTGGCCAGCATTAGAGAGTGATTCAAATGCTTATTGATCCGCTCTAAGTTGGGTTCAAGCCCATCAAGACACCTCAAACAAAAACTCGATGCACTATCCGCTAAAAGACGGATCGATTGCAAAAGATTATAAATCATCACAGGCGAGTAGACATTCAATTCGAAATTCCCCTGAGACCCTCCAAATGCAACTGCTGCATCATTTCCATACACCTGAACAGCAACCATAGTCATCGACTCACATTGAGTGGGATTGACTTTCCCAGGCATAATTGAAGAACCTGGCTCATTTGGGGGCAGCGTAATTTCACCTATACCACACCGGGGACCAGAAGCGAGCCACCTGATATCATTGGCGATTTTCATCATAGCGCAAGCAGTTTGTCTGAGCGCTCCACTCACTTCCACAATCGCGTCATTCGAGGCTAAAGCCTCAAACTTATTCGGTGCCGATATAAACTTATAGCCTGTCAATTCAGATAAAACTTCCGCTACTCTTTTGGGATATTTAGGGTGGGTATTCAAACCTGTTCCTACCGCTGTCCCTCCGAGGGCAATTTCTGATAAATGAGGTAGGCAATGTTCAATAGCCTGGATCGCATAGTGGATCTGAGCTGCATAACCCGAAAATTCTTGCCCAAGGGTCATAGGAACTGCATCCATGAGATGGGTACGTCCTGTTTTGATAATGTCTTTGAAAAGAAGGGCTTTTTCATGAAGTTTTTGATGAAAAATTTTAAGCTGAGGAATCAGCTGATCTCTTAATGCTAAAGAAGCTGAGATATGCATCGCCGTGGGAAAGGTGTCATTCGATGATTGAGACATATTGACATCATCATTTGGATGAATGGGGTCTTTTGATCCAAGCTTCCCCCCTACCTGCTTAATAGCATAATTGGATATCACTTCATTGAGATTCATATTGGTCTGGGTACCAGACCCTGTCTGCCATACAGCTAAGGGAAAATGATCGACAAGTTTTCCAGAAAGGACAGCATCTGCAGCCTGCAAAATAAGGTCCCTCTTTTCTTTTGAAAGAAGTCCCAACTCAGCATTGACGATTGCAGATGCTTTTTTCACATAAGCCATTCCCTCGATAACTCCAACAGGCATTTTTTCTTCACCTATTGGAAAGTTTTCGAGAGAACGCTGCGTCTGGGCTCCATAGTATTTATCACTAGGAACCTCAATTTTACCCATGGAATCTTGTTCTAGTCGCTTTTCTTTCATAAACCCAAACATATCCCATGATCTATATTAGATCAAGAGAAGGGCAAAGACAAAAGCAAAGAGAGAAAAGGATTCTACAATCCCAAGGGCTGCAAAACATTTTCCAAATACAGCCGGCTGCTTAGCCGATGCTTGGATCCCGGTCGCTGCACACATCCCCTGATAAATTGCAGAAAGCATAATGGCAAGTCCGACAGATGTCCCTAGCCCAATTCCCTCTAATCCAGAAAGTCTATGCGCTTGAATGCTCTGATGCATTAAGAGCATCAATACAAAAGCATAAATAGACTGGGATGAAGGCATCGCCGACATACCAATAAATTTACCGTGATTATCCTCTACTCGGCTCATCACACCATGGGAAGCCATACCAGCAATTCCACATCCAATCGCACTTCCAATACACCCGAGTGCAAGGACAATAGCTGGCCCAATCACATCGATATTCATGATTCACTCCTTGATATCTGTTTTAATGGTCGAAATAATTTTCCTCCTCCATCAAATGAGTAGTGATACCACTCAAGAAAATTAAGACGGAGGCCATGGATGGTTCCACCCATGATTCCAAGAACAATATTAATCCCATGGCCAATGAGCATGACAAAAAAACCAATTGCATACCCTACAATTTGGTCCATATGATTAAACGTAGCTGCCAAAATCATCCCTGCAAGTCCAAGTGCATAAAGACGTAAATACGAGAGAGTATCGGCAAAAATCTGAATTAATTTAGTAATTTCCTCTAAACCTCTCCATCGTTTTTGGAAAAGAGCCGTCATACAGGCAATGACTCCACCCCCTATCATGAGTTGAAGCCCTACCACCTCTGCATCTGCCTTGCTAATCCACCCAAAAACATTAGCGAGACTTGTCGCATTCAGCATATAGGGGAAAAAGAGGTACCCCCCTACCATAAAAGCAATCCACCCAAAACCGGAAAGATTTCGACGCATATAACGACAGAGAGAAAGAATAATGTGGATAATTCCTACAATAAGGGAAAGTTCCATGAGAATATTGTCATAAAATTCGGCCCGAATCTCATTCGTTTTAAGAAGCTCAGTTCCGCTCTTCATCCCCTTAATCTCCGGATATTTTTCAATCCAGGTATCATACACATCATCTTTCATTTTAAGATGGTAATCCCCTTTCTCGACAGCGAGATACTGAATCAAGGAAATGTCTCGAAGGGGGTGATCAGCTCGCAGGTCGATCCCAAAATAGGAAGAAGTCATTACCCCCCAAATCACACATGCAGAGGCTAAAAAAGTGAACAATTTGAGAAATCGCTTAAGAGCAGGGGCTCCATTTTTAAATTTCACAAGACATATTAAAGCGACAGCAAGGTAAATCAGCCCATACCCCGCATCCCCTACAATCATAGCGAAAAAAAGGGCAAATGCACTCAGAACCCAGTAAGAAGGGTCTTTGTCCGTTGTAGCTGGCGTATCATAAATATGGACAAGATCCTCCCCAATAGAGCCCCAATTTTCGTTGACAAGTTGTGTAGGAGTCACATCATGTATATCGAGGCCTATCCGATCAAAGTAGACTCCCAAATGACGAGTGACTACTTTCAACTCTTCTATCCGATCCGTACTAACCCACCCTTCCACAGAGAAAAATTGATCTCCCATAGGAAAAGAAACATGTTCTTTCGCAAACATTAAGTGGTGTTCATTCAAAACATCCATAAAATGTCGCTGGAGAAAATCGAGGTAAGCTGCCATTTCTTTCATTTCGATAAAAAGAGAATTAAGCTGAATCCGTACCGCACGCAAATCTGTCATAAGTTCGGAAGCAGAGCGGGAAAAATGGAGCTCAATCATTTTATGATTTGTCATCAATTCATGGCTAATCGAAAGGTAGTAGTCCATGTCATATGCTGTTTTAATGAAAATCATTCCACTCGATGGAACTTCCCTTCCGTGTTTGACCGCTAAAAATTGAAAATGGTACCCAGAAACTTCTTCAAGTTCTCGAATTTCATCTATCGAAAAATCTCCATAGGGGGCAATTCTTGCACTTTCTGCTTTCAACATTTTTTTCTGATCAAGAAGGGCTGTCATCTCTTCTTTAATCATCAAAATACGTTCGACAACTTCTTCTGGGGTGCGATCTTTCACAAAGCGAATCTGTTTAACAACCGCTTCTTTTTTCAGAATCTTGATCGCCTTCATGATTTTAAGGACAGGATCTGGATAATCTCCTACATTCCGCTTCGTAGCAGGAATGAATTCAATAAATCCCATCTCTTGCGCTCGCTTAAAAAAAAGATCTCGATCCTGGCTTGAACCGACAAAAAGGTATTTATGTACATCAACGATCACGTTGTCTTTCCTCAATTTTCCGTTTTGCAACTTTAGCTTGAGATACTGCAGAGAGTTGCTGATCACCTAAAAAAACTCGAATCCTTTTAATCGCCTTTTGAGTTCGGGGAATCATAATTTTCTCAAATAAATTCACTCGAATAGAAACCTCTCTTAATTCCTTTTCAAGAGCTTTTTTCTTTTCTTCAACTACTCTCATATGCTCTTTTTTTGAAACAAGCTTGCGCAGTTTTTTCAAAGCACTATCAACCCAAAGGGGCGTTCCCATCATTCGATAAGGGGCATCTTTAAATTGGACTTTCACAAAAGTAGGAATATCTATCCCTGCAATGTTAGACCACTCTTTCTCCACTTCATCGACAGTAATCCCAGTAAAGAGCAAAGAGGCATACCTATCAGTTAAAAGGGATTGAAACCCTTCCATCTCATGAGCTAAATGCTCAAATTGACGCCCCAATTCATCTAATTCTTGGAGAGTCCCATTGACTTCCGCTTGCAACATCGCTTTTTTAAGCTGGAGCGTTGGCAGGTATTTGGAGAGCTGCCCAAGCTTAAGTTGCTGATCTCGGAGTTCATTCTTTGTGAGTTTGATCATGCTTTGGCCAGTATTTATCGAGTACTGTTTGTTTAATTCCTACCTCATGTTTTTCAAAACATTCAGCTAAGGTCTCCCATCCTAAATCTAGAGCTTTTTCAAGAGGAATATTGACCTCTAGATTCATCATCCGTTCCTCAAAAAGAGCCCCATAGCGAAGGAGTTTTTCATCCCAACGAGAAATTTTAAACCCCATGCTTTGTCTTTCTTTTGCTTTTTTTGATTCAGCATAAAGGCGAATTTCTGCGTTGGCAAGATCGCCATGATCCCCTCGCGTCACAGAACCGATGACCTGCTGTTTCAAACGAGATAAACTTCCAAAAGGATCAATCTTTCCCCCATGTAAATAAAACTGTCCTTCCGTAATGTACCCTGTGTTATCGGGCACAGGATGAGTCACATCTCCTCCCGGCATCGTTGTCACAGAAATCACGGTAATTGAACCAGATCCATCAATATCAACCGCTTTTTCATATCGGGAAGCGAGGTCTGAATACAAAGAACCTGGGTACCCCCGATTCGAAGGGACCTGGTCCATCGTGATCATCACTTCTTTAATAGAATCTGCAAAAGCGGTCATGTCTGTGAGAAGTACAAGAACATCTTTATCCCTTACAGCAAACTGCTCTGCAGCCGCAAGGGCCATATCTGGAACTAAAATACACTCTACTGCAGGATCGGTCGCTTTGTGAATATACATCACCGTCTTGTCGAGGGATCCCGATTTTTCAGCATTATCAATAAAAGCCTGGTAGTCATCATAACGAAGACCCATCCCCGCAATAATCACAACATCTGCATCGGTTTGATTGGCAATACGCATTAAAAGAGCATTATAAGGCTCTCCTGCAACCGAAAAAATAGGAATTTTTTGTGATTTTACGAGACAATTGAACACATCGATCATGGGAATATTCGTTCTTACTAATTGGTGGGGAACCACTCTTCGAACAGGATTGAAAGAAGGCTGACCAATATCTACCTTTTCCCCTACCACTTCAGGACCCTCATCAATGGGAGCTCCTACCCCATTAAAACGACGTCCTAAAAGAAAATTACCACAAGTGGCTTGCACCATTTTCTTTAGAAAAGAAACTTTATCCCCTGTAGAAATACCTCGGGTGCTATCAAAAGCCTGAATAACTACCTTATCTCCATCTATACTTAAGACAGATCCTTGAGTTTGTTGTCCTGAGGAGCGTTGAATCAGGGCAAGTTCTCCTAAAGAAACCCCTTTTGCATTCACAGTAATGAGGCTTCCCCTCACATTCAGAATCCGTTCATAAACTAAATTCATACTACCTCGATGTGTTGCTCTATGGTGGCGTAGGCGCGTTTGTATGTCTCCGAACCATAAGGAATAAAATTCATGTTTTTAATCTGATTTTGCAATCCTAAAAAGAAACTGCGCGCTTCATCATGACTTGAAAAAGTGAAAGATTGATCAAAAATACGACCTATTAACTTCATCAGCGCAATCTGTCTTTCAATGGGGCAATAGGCATCTTCTTTATCAAATGCATTCTGTTGTAAATAAGAAAACTCATAGAGTTCAGATTTGAGGTAGATGACGAGGTCTTCGATCATTACCCCTTCTTCACCAACCACTTCCATTCTTTTTCCAATCTCATCCCCATCTTTGAGATACTGGTGAGATTGATGAGTTAACGCTCTCCAATGAGGCATCTCTTTTTCAAGTTGACGTCCCACATCATCTAGGTACTTAGACCAAGAGATAAGGGGATCGATCGCCGGATACTTCCTTGCATCTGATCTTGCACGGGATAGTCCATGAAACGCCCCTACCACATTAAGGGTCGCTTGCGTTACAGGCTCTTCAAAATTCCCCCCTGCAGGAGAAACGGTTCCTCCAATAGTCAGTGATCCCGTTTTTCCAGAGCGAAGCTTTAACACCCCAGATCTTTCATAGAAAGCGGCGATGCGAGAAGCTAGGTATGCAGGGAACGCCTCTTCTCCAGGAATCTCTTCAAGACGTCCCGACATTTCTCTCATTGCTTGAGCCCAACGAGATGTTGAATCAGCAAGGAGGAGCACATTGAGCCCCATCTGTCGATAATATTCAGCAATAGTTGCCCCTAAATAGACAGAAGCTTCTCTTGCAGCTACCGGCATTGACGATGTATTGCAAATAATGACGGTACGGCTCATTAACGATTCATGTGTATGAGGATCGGTTAAATGAGGGAATGTATGCAGCACTTCTACAACTTCACCTGC
The DNA here is from genome assembly GCA_018062315.1 of Simkaniaceae bacterium. Taxonomy (GTDB): domain Bacteria; phylum Chlamydiota; class Chlamydiia; order Chlamydiales; family Simkaniaceae; genus JAGOSM01. The sequence continues at coordinate 10,042 of JAGOSM010000013.1, forward strand.
CCTTTCTCCACATGCTGTCACGACAACAATATCGACGGAAGCATATTTAGCAAGGTGATGCTGAAGAACTGTTTTGCCTGCACCAAAAGGGCCTGGAGAACAAAAAGTACCGCCCCTTAAAACAGGAAACTGAGTATCAAAAATGCGAAGCCCAATATCCATCATCTCGGTTGCTTTGATCTTACGCCCTTCAATCAGGGAGCCTTTGACGGGCCATCTTTGAACCATCGAAACAGAGATTTCGACCCCTTCCTTATTTTTTAACACAGCCATCTGGTCATCAACGATATAGGAGCCTGCTTTCGCAACAGAAACAATTTCGTATTCGTCATGAAGGGTAAAGGGAACCATAATATAATGGTGAAACCTGCCTTCCATCGTATAGCCGAGATAATCGCCCCGTTTCACTTTATCCCCTATCTTAGCAAGAGGAAGAAAATCCCAATGTTTGGTCCTATCAAGAGGGGTAACGTAAATCCCTCTTTGTAAAAAAAGGCCCGCTGCATCAGCTACCCTTTCAAGAGGATTTTGCAATCCATCTACAATAGAGCTCAAAAGACCGGGCCCGAGTTCTGCTTCTAAAAGCTGAGAGGTAAACTCGACTTCAGTTCCAAATTCAATTTCTCTGGTGTCTTCAAAAACCTGGAGTTTTGCTTCTTTCCCTGCGATCTCAATCACCTCTGCCTTGAGAAGAAGCCCTTTCACCTTAACCATTGCAACCTCTCCCTGGCGAATATTGCCATCAAAAAGGACATGAATGAGATTGCCAAAAGCGCGGGTTACTTTACCTGTTGCATATGTTGTCATAAAGCAGTTGATTTCCCTGTTGATCATTTAAAGCATGATAATTTTTGACGATCATAAATTGGATGAGATATCCCAAAATCCCATCCATAGAATTAAAATCCCCTTGAAGGAGATCGTCTACCTTCTCGAAGCGATATTCAGCCACTTTCAAATATTGGTCCATCGGCTGATCTGGAATGGGACCAAAATCTTCAAATTCAAAAGGCATTTCATAACCGGGCTGATCTTTACTTGCAAAGATCTGAGCTACGGTTAAATCTCTTGGATCTTCTTCTTTTAACTCAATTAAAGGATCTATTCCAAGTTTTTTACATCTCCATCCCGTAAGAGCCAATCTAAACTCTCTTTCAAACTCAAAAAACCGTTTCAGAATCCCCTGATGGGGCTGCTCATAAAAACGGGCCATAATTTGGGGGCAAATGGCGAGTTTTTGCTCTTCTGTATCGCAGGATGCCAGAAGGTCCGTCGCAAACAGGGGGAGTTTTTCCTCTTTTCTCAATTCGTCTTCTGATAAATTTCCCCATGGATCAATGATATCGTGTGAATAGAGACGTTCAAGGTTAGATATGTCGACAAAGGTCCGAAGCTGCTTCACTTGTTCTAGTTCAGAGACGCTGAGATTTTCTTGCAGAATGACCATTAATTCTTCAGGGGTAAGATCCACCTTTACCCTGATGTCAAGAGGGGGTAAAAAGGCTGCGAGAAAAAAGTGAGTCATGCTAACACAATTTTTCTAAAATCTTCACGCAGGTACTCAATCAGGAGTTTTTTGACACTCTCTTGAGTCACATCGATAGTCAATCTGGCATCGAGAAGTTTAAGTTCTACCCCTCCAGCAAAAGAACCTATCGTCAAAGAATGATCCTTCAGTTCATTGAGAAAAGCAACTCCCAGTGCTGTAGCCACTTTTTCTTTATCGACCGTTGCAGAAATCACAGCCCGCATTTCTTGAGAGAGTCCCTCTTTTTTTACTGCATCTACAAGCGCAGAGAGAAGAGATGCAACCCATTGAGGATCTTCCATTTTTTCATGAAGAAGGAGATTTAATTGGGGATGAAAAAACTGAGTCTCAAGTTCTTCCTTAAGCCTTTCTACAGCTTGTCTTGCAGACAAAGCGAGAGAAGCTTTCATGACGACTTTTTCTTCTTCGATTTTTTGTTTTGCCGCTGCAATCAGCTGATCCGCCTCTTGCTTGCAAGCTTTCATAAGACGGGCACACTCTGCTTTAGCTTCTTCAATAAGTGAAGCAGCCTCTTCTTTAGCCGGCTCTAGCGTCTGCGTTCGAAGAACTTCGCAGATTTTTTTAATTTTATCTGACCCAGAATCAATCGCTTTCATATTCGCGAGTATACCACCCTGTAATGAAAAAAGCAATTGCTTTAAAAGAACTTTTTTTGCAATGGTGAAAGCATGAGGAAGCTTATCTCCTACATACTCGCATTGATGTGCATAGCTCTTCCTGTTCGAGCTGCTCCCCCAAGCTATAATGAAGAAGATGATGCACCCGGAAACTTCTTTGATGGAGCAAAATATGATACAGCAACCTCCCATGCTGTTGGAGTCTCGATGCTTACGTGGGGACTTGGAATTGCCGCCGGAATTACAGCTCTCACTCTTTTAATTGATCAAAGTTCGAAAGGACACTCGCACCATTCTTCAGGAAAATCTAGCCATGGTTCGAGTTCCCATAGTCACAGTTAATTATGATACCTTTTTTTCTCGCTTCACATGCCATTTTTTTTACTCCGCCGCCAGATTGGCTCATTTTAGAACCAAAAAATCAACCCAAAGAAGTGAGCATAGGCTTTGTTGAAAAAGACAGTAATTACCCCTCCACCATCAACATGGCCATTGAAAAAACAGACGCCTCCTTACCTCAATATGTGCAAGCCGTCAAAAAGCTTTACCAACACAAACGGAATCAAACCCTTCGCGATCTAGGATCCCTACCTCTTAAAATCGGGCGCGGACATCTTCTCGAAATTGACACTCAGACTTCGCACGGTATTTTTAGACAACTGCAACTCCTTTATCCCTACCAGGGAGACATCATCATCCTCACCTCAGCTTCCAAAGAACAAAAATTTCTCAAAGTCAAAGATCAGATTTTAACAGCCCTGAAATCACTCACTATAGCTGAGTCCATTTTAGATACCCTAACCGAAGAGGAGAGGCAAAGAGTCGATCACCACTTTTTGTCATTAAAACAAAAAAACATGAATGAAAAGGAAATTCTTGAGAAATTCGCCTCCTTTTTGCACAATGAGTTTCCTGAAAAGGGATCCTTTTGGGAGCTGCTTATTTTAGAACAAATAGCGCTTGTTAAAAAATGATAAACTCCCTATTTATAAGATTAAAATCTCCTAACCAAGGCAAAGTATATGCGTATCTTTATTCGTCTTTCCATTTTAGTTGGAATTTTCATAGCGTACGGGGCTGTAACGGGATGTCATCGTTCCACTCGAGCAAACTCAGCGTCTACTCATGCACATACTTAATTTAAGATACTAAATGTTAGTTCTTTCATTAATGTCTGTTTACATTTCTCCCGGAGTTGGGGCTGTGGTGGCTCTTGATTACGCCATAGAAATCAGCAAAACTCCTATTCCACTTTACCATTCTCTGGGAGGAATGGCGCTCGTAGAAGCTCTCTATCTCTTTTTTTAAAAACAAATGCACTCATTTCTTGATTAAAAATTGAGGTATGGGTAAAACTTTTGCCCATGAAGCGAATCTACCTTGCCTTGTTAGCCTCTTTTTCTTTATTTGCCGCAGATGAAGCGATCGATCTCCCTGAACCCGATCCAGGAGCGCCAGCCATTGGAGGTGGTGCAGCGATTGCCTCTGACTATGCCAAACAAAACTCCATCGTGATTGGGGTGGCTGTCACTACGGCAGTAGCCATTACAGGAATTTTAGTTTCGGTATTGAGTTCCCATGGCACCACGCAACATAATACTACACGCCCTTAGTTTTTTTATCCTGTCTTGCCAATCAAACGAAAGATGGATCAAGCAAGAAATGTCTACCTATTGTGAATCCTCCGACTCTATCCGCCTTATTTATCCCAAGGAAGAGGATAGTCGCGGATTTGAACTTGAGCTCCTTTTTGCAAAAAATGAGCTCTCTTCCCATATTAATCTCTTCCTCTACCCACTCCCCTTTCTTAAACAGACTGAATACCCCCTTACTTTGACCTGCGAAGACGAAACCTATACCTACGCCGCTTATCTTCATAAGGGGGGGCAAAAACTCACCCTGAGTAAAGAAGCACAAGAATGTCTTCTTTCTCTTCTGAAAAAAGGAGAGCCAATTCAATTGAGTTTTAAGGGACATTCTCAAATGATTCATGGAAAAGGGTTTAAAAAATATGAAAAATTTATTAGAAAATAATGCAAAAAGATAATATTGGTATATAAAAAGGGGATGAAAATAATGAATAAATTTGATGGGTTAAAAAAATATACCACAATCGTCGCTGACACAGGTGATATTGAAGCCATTAAGCTCTACAAACCGACAGATGCAACGACGAACCCCTCATTGATCTTAGCTGCTGCACAAATCCCTCAGTATCTTCCCCTCTTACAAGATGCGGTCCAGTATGCCAAAAAAAATGGAGGATCGTTAGACAAAGCCATAGCTAAAGTCTTTGTAAATTTTGGAGTTGAAATCCTCAAGCATATTCCCGGAAGAATTTCAACTGAGGTGGATGCTCGTCTTTCTTTCGATATTCAAGCAAGTATAGCCAAGGCTAAAGAGTATATCGCTCTATATCAAGCAGCAGGAATTCCTAAAGAGAGGATCTTAGTTAAGCTTGCGTCTACCTGGGAAGGGGCCGAGGCCTGTAAAGCACTAGAAAAAGAAGGGATCCATTGCAATTTAACACTGATGTTCAGCCTTCCCCAGGCGATTGCATGTGCAGAGGCGGGGGCTACCCTTATTTCCCCTTTTGTAGGAAGGATCCTCGACTGGCATCTCAAAGCGGAAGGAAAGAGTTCCATCCCTGCAGAACAAGATCCTGGCGTTCTTTCTGTGGAAGAAATTTTTAACTATTATAAGAAATTTGGCTATAAAACCCAGGTTATGGGAGCCAGTTTCCGCAATAGTGGGGAAATTCTCGCTCTTGCAGGGTGTGATCTTCTCACCATTGCACCAAAATTCCTCAAAGAACTTCAAGAGACAGAAGGTGCGGTTCCCCTTCAACTTGACAAAGAAAAAGCCAAAAATAGCTCTATTCAAAAAATAACTTTAGATGAAAAAGGATTCCGTCTTGCTCTTAATGAGAACCAAATGGCAACGGAGAAGCTCTCCGAGGGAATTCGCAACTTCATTAAAGATACACTTAAATTAGAAAAATTACTTGATAGTTTGAAATAAAAAAACAATCAAATTAATTTGTAATTATCTTATAATAGGTATATGCAACCTATATTGGATAGTTCTCTACATTTTTTAAATCTTCTCAGAAGCCAATCTGAAGAACTCAATCTACCCCCCTGGGATCGTATCCCCGACTCTCATCAGTGGGTGAAAAAGAATGCAAGATTCGCCTATCGGGAAGGGGATGCCCTTTATATTCAATCAAATGTAGTGCTCGCTTCTGGTGCAGAAAAAATCGTCTATAGCGGACAAAAGTTTGACCTAGAAGTCGATGAAACAACAGAACATCTTGGTTCTGAAGAAGTTGTATTTATTTTTCCTCGTGAACCGGGAATCTGGAAAAATCGAGAATTTGGGTTATCGAAGGGAAGTGATTCCCCCCACCTAGTCCAAACGATCGCCCATGCCCAATTTGGCAAAAATGAAGGGCGTACGGGAGTGGCAATTCAAAATCGTTTCTTGACTCTCGGAGAACATCTTAGGGATTCGGCTGCGACTATTAATGATGTCGCATTAAGGGCTCTTTTAGGAGATTATCAACAAGGATTAGGAGCTCTTCATTCCTTAGATTACGTTCATAAGGACATTAAAGCAGACAACCTATTTGTCTCATTCGATACTCCTCCCATAGGAATGGTAGGTGATTTTGGCTGTGCTGCTAGATTATCTAAAGGACTCAGCCCGGCTGAAGGAATGCGTTTAACCTCCTATTCTCCTCATCTTCTTATGAAAGCGACAACCCTTTATCGAACCCTTTCTACCTCTTCAGATTGCACTGACTTAGAACGGTCTCTAGCTGCATCAACACTTGCAACCATAACAGATCTCAAAAGAGAACGGGGACTCAGTGACCCTGAAACTCCACCCCCAGAACCCTCTAAAAAAGAAATCGCAGAAGAGCTCTTGCCCTTCCTGCCTGCAGACGATTTCTACGCCCTTGGCGTAACCTTTGAAGATGTTATTAAGAAGCTTGGAGAAGAAAGATTTCCCATTACGGCAGCAGCAATTGATGCATTAAAAAGAGGAGAGGTTACCCTCCCCCCTTTTACTGACCTAGCTTAGGTGAAAGAAAACTCAAGGATATCTGTCTCCTCAAGCTCTTCGAGTTGTTTTACTCTATCGCTATAATCTTCAAATCCAGTTCCACCAGGGATCTTATGCCCCATAATGATGTTCGATTTAAAGTCGAGCAAGTAGTCTGTTTTCCCTTCGCATGCAGCTTCTGCAAGAACCCGTGTGGTTTCCTGGAAGGAAGCAGCTGAAACGAACGAGTCGGTTCCAAGAGACGCTTTCGTGATCCCGAGAAGAACTGGAGTAGCCTGTGCAGGTTTACCCCCTTCTTCAAGAACCTTCGTATTCGCCGTATGGAACTGCTTCTTGTCGACATTTTCACCAAACAAGAATGTAGCATCACCTGGATCAGTGACTCGAACTTTCTGCAACATTTGACGTACAATAATCTCAACGTGCTTATCATTAATATCAACCCCCTGAAGGCGATAAACCTCTTGGACCTGGTTGACAAGATATTTTTGAAGTTCACGTACTCCGCAAATTTCAAGAATCTCTTGAGGCACTACAAGACCATCTGTCAGCTGTTGACCCTTAATGACAGAATCACCTCGTTGAACGATTAAGTGTTTTGTCATCGGAATCAAGTGTTCTTCTTCAAGCCCTGTCTGTTCATCCCGAACAACGACGATGCGACGGCTCTTCTGAACTCCTCGGAAGTCAATCACTCCATCAATTTTTGCAATCTGAGCAGCATCTCTTGGGCGGCGTGCTTCAAAGAGCTCCGCTACCCGAGGAAGTCCCCCAGTGATGTCCTTCGTTTTGATCGCTCCACGAGGGAGACGGGCCAAGATCTCTCCTGACTCCACTTTAGCCCCTTCCTTAACAGAAATAAAGGCTCCCGAAGGAATTGCATACGTTCCAATGAGTTCTTCAAAGGAGTCGTCTGCATAAATTGCGATCTGTGGGTGTAACTCCCCTCGGTGTTGTTTAACAACGAGTTCAGTTTGCCCCGTTTGGCGGTTGACATCTTTTTGAGTGGAGATCCCTTCTACAAGATCTTCATACTTCGCAAATCCAGGTTTTTCGCAAATGATAGGAATATTATGCTGTTCCCATTGAGCGACTTTCTGTCCTTTTTTAATGACTGTGCCATCATCAAATAAGATTTTTGTTCCAAGTTCCACGTTAAATGTCTGGATCGGTTCAATTGAGTGAGAAGCTAAGAGTTTTTTATATTCCTCGAGCTTACATCCTTCATTGCGAACAATCTGGATAAATCCATTTTTATTGAGCGCAAGGTAATGCCCCTCTTTGTTTTTTACAACTCTGAGGTCTTGGAAAATAAGAACCCCATCTGCCTCTGCAACCGATTCTGGGCTCACAGAAGCTGACGCAATTCCCCCTAAGTGGAACGTACGCATCGTGAGCTGCGTTCCAGGTTCACCGATCGACTGAGCTGCGATGATTCCAACTGCCTCTCCGAGAGCAATTTTTCGACCGTTAGCCAAGTTAGTTCCGTAGCACTTCGCACAAATACCTCGTGGGGATTCGCAAGTCAATGCAGAACGGATTCTCACAATCTCAATACCGGCATCGTCAATAGCATCTGCCTGATCTACCGTGAGAACATCTCCGATTCGAGCTAGACACTGAGTCTTATCTCCTGGCATGTAGATAGCATCACAGACCGAGCGACCAAAAATACGGTCGCGAAGAGGAAGGAGTTCCTCCTGGCCTTGCTTGATTGCACATACCTCAATCCCATTGAGTGTACCGCAATCTTCTTCAGTGACGAGAACATCCTGAGCAACGTCAACAAGGCGGCGTGTCAAGTATCCTGAGTCGGCTGTTTTAAGAGCGGTATCGGCAAGTCCCTTACGAGCTCCGTGAGAGGAAATTGAATATTCTAGAACACTCAAACCTTCTCTAAAGTTCGCTTTAATAGGCGACTCAATAATTTCCCCTGAGGGTTTCGCCATAAGACCTCGAAGAGCTCCGAGCTGTCTTACCTGAGAACGGTTACCCCGCGCTCCTGAGTCCATCATAAGGAAGAGAGGATTCAAAACAAGACCGTTAGGTTGGCTGATCAATTTAAAGAGTTCATCTGCGATTTTTTCAGACACGTCTGTCCAAATGCTGATGATCTTTGATCGTCTCTCCCCTTCAGTAATGATCCCGTCTTCGTACTGCTTCATGACGACCTCAACTTTTTGTTGAGTTTCCTCAAGAATTGCCTTCTTACTTTCAGGAATAATGACGTCCTGAACCCCCATAGAGAGGGCTGATTTTGTAGACTGGGCAAATCCAAGGTTTTTAAGGTCATCTAAAAACTTCACCGTTCTTTCTAGACCAACTACTTTGTGAGCATAAATAACGAGCTCATTCATTTTCTTCTTGCGAAGAGAGTAGTTTTGGAATCCTAACTCCTTAGGAACGATTTGGTTAAATAGAACCCGTCCTGGTGTTGTTTCGATGATCGTCCCATCGAGTCTAATCTTGATTCTTTCATGGATATGCATCCCATACCCAGTATCATCAACAACTCCACGATCTCCCTCTTTCCAGTTGTAGCTACCACTGCCAAAGAGGGCAAGCATTGCCTCTTCTTGGCTAGCAAAGCAACGGACTGGCTTCCCAAATTTCTCAGGATCATACACAGCATCATGCATTAGGTAGTAAAGACCGAGCAACATATCCTTGGAAGGAACAGCCACTGGTTTCCCTGATGAAGGAAGGAAAATATTATCCGGTGCCATCATCAGAAGTTTTGCTTCAAGCTGAGCTTCTATCGATAGAGGGATATGAACCGCCATTTGGTCACCATCGAAGTCAGCGTTAAATGCTGTCGTCACTAAGGGGTGTATCCGAATCGCTTTTCCTTCGATCAATACAGGTTCAAATGCCTGAATCCCTAATCTGTGAAGCGTAGGCGCCCTGTTAAGGAGAACAGGATGCCCCTTAATAATCTCTTCTAGAACGTCCCAAACAACAGGATCCTGCCGTTGAATCATTTTTTTTGCAGAGCGGATAGTATAAACAAACCCTTTATTTTGGAGCCTTTTTACAATAAATGGCTCAAAAAGTTCAAGGGCCATTTGTTTAGGCAATCCACACTGATTAAAGTTGAGCTCAGGACCGACAATAATAACCGATCTTCCTGAGTAGTCTACCCGTTTTCCAAGAAGGTTTTGTCTAAAGCGACCTGACTTCCCTTTGAGCATCTCTGAGAGAGCTTTGAGGGGTCTATTTCCTGCTCCCATGACAGGATGACCATGACGACCATTATCAAAAAGGGCGTCCACAGCTTCCTGCAGCATCCTTTTTTCATTTCGGATAATGACTTCAGGCGTCTTGAGTTTGAGAATGGACTTCAGACGGTTATTGCGGTTAATCACGCGTCTATAGAGATCATTGAGATCACTTGTCGCAAACCGGCCCCCGTCGATAGGCACTAAAGGGCGCAAATCGGGAGGGATAACCGGAATAAAAGAAAGAACCATGGAATCGGGATTATTTGGAGAAGAAGCAAACGTCTCTACAATTTTAAGCCGTTTTGCGATCTTCATCCGGGCCTGCATAGACCTGGTCTTTCTCAATTTGTCTTTAAGTTCAACAACCAGCAAAGGAAGATCTTCTTTTTCAAGAAGTTCTCGAATTGCATTCGCTCCCATTCCTATCTTGAAAGCATCTGGCCCCCATTTTTCTTGGGACTCTCTTAACTCAACATCATTGAGAAGTTGTTTTCTTTCAAGGGTAGTGAGACCTGGATCGGTAACAACGTGCTCTTCATAGTAGATCACCCGTTCCAAGTCGGCAACAGACATTCCTAGAATATTGCCAATACGAGAGGGTTGAGTTTTAAAAAACCAAATATGGGCAACGGGCACAGCAAGCTCAATATGAGCCATCCGCTCACGACGCACTTTAGAAAGAGTCACCTCTACACCACAGCGGTCGCAAACAATACCTTTGTGCTTGATTTTCTTGTATTTACCGCAAGCACATTCCCAGTCTCTTGTAGGGCCAAAAATCTTTTCACAGAACAAGCCCCCCTTTTCAGGCTTGAACGTACGATAGTTAATCGTTTCGGGTTTTTTGATCTCACCCCGAGACCATTTATTTCTAATCACATCATCCGAAGCGATTTTTATGGTTAACTTATCAAATTCTGAGTCTTTTAGCTCTTCTTCCATTCTTACCCTTGGATTTGAGATCCTTATTCTGCTCTGACGTCTAAGCAGAGACCTTGCATTTCTTTTACAAGTACGTTAAATGATTCTGGTGTTCCTGCCTGGAGTGAATTCTCACCCTTGACAATCGATTCATAAATTCGCGTTCTTCCGGAGACATCATCTGATTTTACAGTGAGCATCTCCTGAAGTAGATGAGCAGCTCCATAGGCTTCAAGAGCCCACACTTCCATCTCTCCAAAACGCTGACCTCCCATCTGAGCCTTACCACCTAGCGGCTGCTGTGTAACCAGCGAGTAAGGTCCAATCGCCCTTGCGTGAATCTTATCCGCAACAAGGTGAGAGAGTTTTAACATATAGATATACCCAACAACAACAGGGTTATCAAAACGCTCTCCGGTACGGCCATCAAATAAAACCATTTTTCCAGACTCAGGAAGATCAACTTCCTTCATCATTTTCCAGATTTCTTTTTCTGGGAATCCTTCGAATACAGGGCTTCTTACATAAATGCCCCGTTTTTTCGCAGCAATACCCAAGTGAGTCTCTAAAAGCTGACCCATGTTCATTCGAGAAGGAACCCCTAGAGGATTCAAAATGATTTCAATCGTCTGACCATCTTGGAGGTAGGGCATATCTGCCTCAGGAACAATATTAGAGACAACCCCTTTGTTTCCGTGGCGACCTGCCATCTTATCTCCAACCTGGAGTTTCCGTTTTGTGGCTACATATACTTTTACCTGGCGAATAATCCCGGCATCAAGCTCTGAATCCCCTTTACGCATGTACTCTATCTCAGATTTATAAACCATCTGAAGTTTTTCCATCTCAAGGTTATGATCTCTTACAACCTCTTTAAAGGTATTATAGAGTTCGTTTTCAGGCATGATGAGAACATCGGGGTTTTCCCCTTCGAGATATTCAATGACATCTTGAGAAATAGCAGTTCCTTCTCTAACAATAGCGTCCCCTGTAATACGATGTAAAATCGATTTCGGGGCAATTTCATTAAGAAGAAGGGCTCCAATTTTCTCATGATACTGCATGATTAAATCGGTTTCTTTTTCTTTGTATTCTTTATGAATATCTTTAATGCGTGTTGCTTCTTCAACAAGTTCATCATCGGTCTTAGAAAGGCGATCACGGCGACTAAAGACCTTAACATCCATGACAACCCCTTCCGTTCCTGGGGGAGCATGAAGACTCGCGTCTTTGACATCCGCAGCTTTCTCACCAAAAATGGCTCGAAGCAATCTCTCTTCAGGAGAAAGTTCAGTTTCTGACTTTGGAGTAATCTTTCCAACTAAGATATCGCCTGGTTTGATCTCTGCTCCAATGCGAATAATTCCATCTTCGCCGAGATTAGCAAGAGCTTCTTCTGAAACGTTAGGGATATCCCGAGTAATTTCTTCTTTACCAAGCTTTGTATCTCTAGCTGAGAGTTCAAATTCCTCAATGAAATTCGAAGTAAATGTATCTCTTTGGATTAACTTCCTAGAGATGATAATCGCATCTTCAAAGTTATACCCGCACCATGGCATAAAGGCCACTAGTACGTTTTTACCAAGAGCGACTTCCCCTCTATCAGTAGAAGGACCATCTGCAATCACATCCCCTGCTTGGATTTTATCTCCTACGTAGCAAAGAGGGGTCTGATTAATACATGTGCCCCCATTAGAACGCATGAATTTCTTCAGGTTGTATGTCCGTTTGTTCATGGGATTGTCTTTAGGAGCGATGACAATCTTAAAGCCATCTACATATTCGACAACGCCGTCTACATCGGAGACAACCACTGCCCCTGAGTCACGAGCAATACGGGCTTCAAGTCCTGTTCCTACAATAGGAGCCTCTGGCTCAAGTAAAGGGACCCCTTGCCGTTGCATGTTAGATCCCATCAAAGCGCGGTTAGCATCATCGTGTTCAAGGAAGGGAATGAGTCCAGTAACGACAGACACAAGCTGTTTTGACGACACGTCCATGTGCGTCACTTTTTCTGTTTCAATCGTAAGAGGTTCTCCTCTATATCTAGCCCAACACATCTTTTCGACAAACATATGAGCTTCGTCAAGAGGCGCTGACGCCTGAGCAATAACACATCGCTCTTCTTGATCAGCGGTCATATATTCGATCTCTTCTGTCACAACGCCGTCTCTCACAATGCGATAAGGAGTTTCAATGAATCCAAACTCATTTATTTTTGCATAGGAGGCTAGAGAAGTGATCAACCCGATGTTGGGTCCTTCTGGAGTTTCAATAGGGCAAATACGTCCATAATGACTGGAGTGAACGTCTCGCACTTCGAAGCCCGCTCTTTCTCGGTTGAGGCCACCTGGCCCTAGAGCAGAAAGGCGTCGTTTATGCGTTAGCTCTGCAACAGGGTTTGTTTGATCCATAAATTGAGAGAGTTGAGATCTTCCAAAAAAGTCTTTCAGAACCCCTGCCAATCCCTTGGCGGAAATCAATTTGCCTGGAGTGAGTGTATCTGAGGAGAAGTCAAAGAGATTCATTCTCTCTTTAATGATTTTCTCCATTCGCGCAAGACCAATACGGCACTGGTTCTGCACAAGTTCTCCTACCGAACGAACCCGTCTGTTCCCTAAATGGTCAATATCGTCTACATGAGCGGTATCGTCCCCTTTCTTAAGGCGTACAAGATAACGAATCGCTTCGATAATATCTTCTTTTCGGAGTGTAACACAAGAAAGGGCTTCGTCTGAAACGTCAAGACCAAACTTACTATTTAATTTATAGCGACCTACTTTACCCAAGTTATATCTCTTAGGATCAAAGAAAAGACGCATAATAGCAGAGCGAGAATTAGATAAAGTTGCAGGCTCACCCGGACGAATCTTCCGGTAGAAATCTTTAAGAGCTGATTCATAAGAATCGGTCGTATCTTTAGCTAACATCTTGATGATAGGATGAGTCTCATCGGCATCTTCAGCAATTCGGAGAGAGGCAATTTCTGCATCAAACATTCTTTTGAGCATAGCTGTCGTTAATTTCTCACCAGCCTTACCAAAAATGACTCCACCTTCATTATCCATGACATCTTCAGCAAGGATAGAGCCAACTAATTTAGAGAAATCTTTTTCATTGCGCAGTTTAACGCGACGTGTGCTGAAAAATTCTTCGATAATATCTGTATCTGTTGAAAGACCAAGAGTACGAATAAAAGAAGTTGCTAGAACTTTTCTACGCCGTTTTTTTCTATCTACATAGATATAAATCAAGTCGTTGATGTCAAAAGCAGCTTCTAGCCAGCTTCCTCTGTAGGGAATGATGCGGAAAGTGTAGAGAACATTCCCTTTTGAGTGAACATCTTGCTCAAACGCAATACCTGGAGATCTATGTAATTGAGATACAATGACCCTTTCAGCTCCATTGATGACAAAAGTTCCGTGTTCTGTCATCACGGGAATCGTTCCCATGTAGACTTCTTCTTCTTTAATTCCCGTTTCATCTGTGAGACGGAACTTAACTTTTAAAGTCACGTTATAAGTAATACCGCGACGGATACACTCTTCTGGTGAATATTTAGGTACGCCGAGACTATAGGAAAGGTACTCTAGTACAGTTTTTTCATCATAAGACCGAATAGGAAACACTTCCCTAAAAACTTCTTCTAGACCCACATTTTGCCGTTCATGAGGCAATTTGTCCGACTGAAAAAATTGCTGGAACGATTTTAATTGGATTTCGATTAGGTTCGGGAGATCTATAATCTCCTCTCGATCTAAAAAACTCACCCTGACCGGTGGTCTCTTTAACATACTTCATTCTCCCTAGTTGACAATACCACAAAGCAGAACGTTCATAACCACACGAACGTCCCGCTCAAATTCACTTCCGGCATCTAATAATTAAGGCTTATAGACCTTTGAGGCTTACCTTAGCACCCGCTTCTTCAAGCTTCTTCTTCATTTCAGCAGCTTGAGCTTTAGGCGCAGAGTCTTTTACAGGCTTTGGAGCAGCTTCAACGAGATCTTTTGCCTCTTTAAGGCCAAGACCTGTGATCTCTCTTACGACTTTAATGATGCCGATTTTTTTATCAGCAGGAGCTTCTTCTAATACAACTTGAAAATCTGTAGATTCTTCTACAGCAGCAGCGGCAGCAGGAGCAGCAGCCATCATCATAGGAGCAGCTGCAGCAGCAGCTTTAACGCCCCAAGCGTCTTCCAAAGCTGTTTTAAGTTTAGACATATCTAGGACAGAGAGCTTGCTTAGCTCTTCTACGAGTTGATTAATTTTTCCTTCACTCACTTTAATACCTCAATGTTAAGATTCTTTTGAAGATTTATTCTCAAGACAATATGGCACACTTGTTAACAACGAATCCATGACACCAACCAATTGGGACATTGGAGCTTCAAATAGACCAAGTAGCTGAGCTCTCATCTCATCTTTTCCAGGAAGTTTTGAAATCTGAACTACGTCGGATTTCGAACAAACTTTCCCTTCGAAGTAGCCACCTAATATTTGCAACGTCTCTTGGTTGTTCTCCTGGAACTGACAAAGCACTTTTGTTGTTTCAACACTGTCTTTTCCTGTTGTAACAAACGCAACGTGCCCATCCAGTGTTAGGCTTGAAAATTCAATCCCGACAGAGTCAAATGCCTTAAGAATCATTCTCTTAGAAGCAACCGTCATCCGGCCTCCTGATTTCATGATTTCTTGCCGCAATTGATGAGCTCTGTTTGGATTTAATTGCATATATTTAAAGAGGACCACAGCATTAGATGCCTGGCCTCTTTCTTTAATTTCATCTAGTAGTAACGTTTTTTCTGCTCTCATATTATCCCTGTGCTACACTACCTAGGTCAACCTTCAATCCTGGTCCCATCGTTGAAGATAGGTACATCGATTTAAGGTATTGTCCTTTTGCTGTTACTGGCTTAGCGCGCATAATAGCGGTAAGCACGGTTACGATATTTTCAACGAGTTGTTCAGTCACAAAAGAGATTTTCCCAACGGCTAAATTGATAACTCCGCTCTTGTCTGCTTTAAACTCAATTTTTCCTTTTTTGACTTCAAGAACAGCCTTAGCTACATCCATGGTTACTGTTCCAGCTTTGGGAGTAGGCATAAGCCCTCTAGGCCCAAGAACCTTACCTAATTTACCAACTTCCCTCATCATTTCAGGAGTGGAAATCAAGACATCAAAATCGGTCCAGCCATCTTGAATTTTTTGAATCAGTTCAACACCCGCTGCATCAGCTCCAGCTTGTAGAGCTTCTTTAGCTTTATCATCTTTAGCGATGACAACCACACGAACGGTTTTCCCTGTTCCATGCGGGAGGGTGACAGTTCCTCTGATTTGTTGATCAGATTTCTTTGGATCAACCCCTGTCTTCAAACTCACTTCAATTGATTCGTTAAATTTAACAGGTTTGCACTGTTTTAACAAATCAATGGCCTGAGCAAACTGGTAAGTCTGGTCAAAACTGACCGACTTGCTATTATCCTTGTGCCTTTTACTACTCATTGACTTACCCTGTAATCTCTACACCCATAGAACGCGCAGTTCCAGCAACAAGGGCTTCAGCAGCCTCATCTGAATTCACGCGCAAATCGGGTCGTTTCATGTTTACAATTTTCTTGACTTGTTGTTTTGTCAAAGTTCCCACTTTATCGCGGTTAGGAACTCCAGACCCCTTAGCAATTCCGGCTTCTTTGATAATCAATTGCGCCATGGGGGGTTCTTTCGTAATAAAACTAAATGTTTTATCTTTGTAGACGCTGATTTCTACAGGAAGGATGCTTCCAACTTTATCTTGCGTCTTTGCATTAAATTCCTTACAAAACGCCATGATGTTGACTCCGGCAGCACCAAGGGCAGGACCGATTGGTGGAGCTGGATTCGCTTTGCCCGCAGGAACTTGGAGCTTAAGGATCTTAATTACTTGTTTCTTTGCCATACTTTTTCTTCCTACATTTCTGCATCTGCAGCGACTTCTTCAATTTGCCAAAACTCAAGGTCATCCACTCGGGTATCTCTACCGAAGATAGAAACCATGACGCTGAGGCGCCCTTTATCGTGATGAACTTCGAGGACTGTCCCTGTAAAGTTAACAAAGACACCATCAACAATTTTCACTGTTGCACCGACATCAAATCGATGCTTTTGAACTACTTTATCTTGACGAACCTTAAGTTCTTTCAAGATGTCATCTGCCTCTTTTTCTGTGAGAGGAACAGGTTTCCCTCCCCCCATGAAACCAATCACACCATTAGTGTCGCGCACATACTGCCATGATTCGTCGGTAAGGGACATTTTCACTAAGGCATATCCCGGCCAAAGCCGTTTTTCAGTGATTTTTTGTTCACCTTTTTTTACTTCTGAGACATTCTCAGAAGGAATGAGGACTTCCTGAACCAAATCTTGCATAGAGTGCTGTCCCCGATTTTCTAAAATCGCTTTCTGCACTTTCTTTTCTTGGCCAGAAAAGACCTGAATAACATACCATTTACCGCTCATTAAAATCCTACTAAATGTGCTAACTGGCTAAATCCTTCTAAAATTCCTCGGATCGATAAATCGATAGCATAAATGCCCACGCCGAGAGCAAAAATAGAACCAAGAACTACTTTAGTACACACCCTTAATTCTTCAGGGGATGTCCAGGTGATCTTTTTAAGTTCTTCCTTAAATTCTTCGAACAATCCCACTTTGGACTGCCCTACTACCTTAGGATATGTAAGTCTCTTTGACACTGCCACTTTCACCTCATTACGAGTGCGGAGGGATTCGAACCCCCGACCGCCGACTTTGGAGATCGATGCTCTACCAGCTGAGCTACACACCCAGAAAGTCGAGGTAATACCCCGACTTTCTTTAGTTTTTTATTTAATTCAGAATCTTCGTCACTGTTCCAGCGCCGATCGTTCTTCCACCTTCGCGCATCGCAAATCTCATTCCTTCTTCCATTGCCACTGGGCAGAGGAGTTCGGCTGTGATTTCTACGTTATCGCCTGGCATCACCATCTCAACACCTGGATCAAGAACAACAGTTCCTGTCACGTCTGTCGTGCGAAGGAAGAACTGAGGTCTATAACCGCTAAAGAAGGGCTTATGTCTTCCGCCTTCTTCTTTCTTAAGAACATAAACAGTTCCCTTGAATTTGGTGTGGGGAGTGCATGTACCTGGGGCAGCAAGAACCATTCCACGTTCAACTTGACCTTTGTCAATACCTCTAAGAAGAACGCCGACGTTTTCTCCAGCGCGAACATCTTCTAGGTTTTTGTTAAACATTTCAAGACCTGTCGCTACAGTATCACGTGTAGGCTTGATTCCAACGAGTTGAATCTTATCGTTTGTCTTGATAATTCCTCTTTCTACTCGACCTGTTACAACAGTACCACGTCCAGAGATAGAGAAAACGTCTTCAATTGGCATCAAGAAGGGTTTGTCCACTTCTCGAACAGGAGTTGGGATCTTTGCGTCAACAGCATCAAGAAGTTGACCGATTGCTTCAACATACTTAGGATCATCTTCAAGAGCTCTTAGAGCAGAACCGCGGATGATTGGGACATCTTTATATCCCTGAGCTTCAAGCATCTCAGTAATTTCCATTTCAACAAGTTCAACAAGCTCTTCGTCGCCTGGAGCAATTTGGTCCATTTTGTTGAGGAAAACGACGATAGAAGGAACGCCAACCTGACGAGCAAGAAGAACGTGTTCTTTTGTCTGAGGCATAGGTCCATCTGTTGCAGCAACGACGAGAATCGCGCCGTCCATTTGAGCCGCTCCAGTTACCATGTTTTTAACATAGTCAGCGTGACCTGGGCAATCCACGTGCGCATAGTGACGACTGTCTGTTTCGTATTCTACGTGGCTCGAATTAATCGTAATTCCACGCGCTTTTTCTTCAGGGCTATTATCAATAGAAGCGTAGTCTCTGAAACTCGCTTTTCCTTTCCCTGCAAGATATTTAGTGATTGCCGCCGTTAAACTCGTCTTACCATGGTCAACGTGTCCAATGGTACCGATGTTGACGTGTGGCTTATTTCTTTGAAAACTTTCCTTAGCCATTGTATTCTCCTCCGCTCAGAATGAAATAATCTTTTAATCCCAGTTAATGCGCCGCCCATCGGTCAGCACCTTCACTTGCCCAGAATAGGAATTGAACCTACTACCGCTTGCTTACCATGCAAGTGCTCTACCAATGAGCTACCTGGGCTTATTTATATCGAATGGTGTAAATGATACGCATCCAGTGAAAAAAAAACAACACTTATCTCTGTCTGTAAACAATTCTTGCTTTCGACAGATCATAAGGGGACATTTCCACTGTTACAACGTCACCTACAAGAACTCGAATATTTCTAAGTCGCATTTTTCCACACAAATGCGCCAAAACTTCCATGCCATTCTTAAGAATCACTCTGAAAGTCATATTAGGAAGGAGTTCTTCTACGGTGCCTTCTAACCGAATCGTATCTTCTTTTGCCATATAATCAGTAAAAATATATACTATTTTTCATAAAAGTCAATGGCTTATTTAAATGATTGTGATTGAAGAAAAGATTGAGTGGTTAAAAAACCAATTTTCGTCCCTAAAAACTGCTGAAGAGAAGTATCAATATTTAATTTTACTCGGGTCCCAACTCCCCCCTTTTCCTAAAGAAGAAGAAATAGAAGCAAATCGGGTTTTAGGATGCCAAAGTTTAATGTATCTTTCGACTACGTGTAAAGATGGTCTTATTTTTTTTAACGCAAGCTCAGATGCTCTCATTTCCCGAGGGCTTGCAGCCCTTTTAATCAGCGTCTATTCCGGAATGCCCTCCAAAGTCATTCTGACCCACACTCCTTCCTTCTTACACGAGCTAGGCATTTTCGCATCCCTTACCCCTAGCAGGTCAAATGGATTAATGAGTTTACACCTCAAAATGAAGCAATTATCCCTTAAGTTTATACAAAATATTTAACCTTCGCATATTTCCAACTAACAGGATATAATTATGAGTATGACAGCTATTTATCACCCCTATGTTAATGAAAATTTTACCAAACTTCTTCCCAGAGCCGAATCGGATTTGGCATGGAAAAAAATAGCATATAAAGTTTCAGAATGGAGTCTCTGGTTTCTTGCCGGGGCTACCGTTTTAGGGCTCATCGTTACAGCCACCCTATTCCCTCATATCATCACCCCCGACTTAGCACTCACTTTAGCCCCCTGCCTTACCCTTGTGTTTGCTTTAAGTGAAACTCGTAAGATGTGGTATTCTAATATCGTAACTCCTCGTTACCATCTTTTTACAAAGGCTCAAGCTAAACAAGAAGAGCTTGCCGCTTTAGCACAAAAAAGAGCACCACTCAAAACTCTATCAACTGAACAACTTAAAAGAAAAATTAGCTCATTTGGACTAGATCCAAATAGCGCTCGCATCGACCGTTCTCTTATTGCCCGTTATGAACTTTACGCTGAAAAAGCTCATCATGCTCAGCAAGAAGCCAATGTACTTTTAATGGACCCCTCACAGGAAGCCAATTATTATAAGGGTTATGCTAAAGAAGAGATGTTTGCTCTTGCAAATAAAGTTTATGCTGCAGCGATGCTACACCTAATGAAACATCCGAATGATACCCGCTCCCTTGAGGAATTAGCCCCCATCACCCCTCAACGCTATGATGAAAGAGCTAGATTGCACGGCGTTCCTTTCGGCGGAGACTATCTCCCAGGGATCTCACGAAGAGAGATCCGGTTCAACTCCATTTCGCAAATTGCCAATCGCCTTTTTGGATCTTGATTCATTCTTTACAGTATGATATGATCACGTGCCTATGGCAGCACCTATTTCTTCTCAATTTTCTATTAATTTAGAAACAGAAGCCTCCAAGGCTCAAAAAGATCTTACGTTCTATAAAACAGCGCGGATTGCTTCTTTTATAGCTCTTGCTATCCTCCAAATCGGAGCAATAGCGGCAGTTCATTTTTTTGCCCCCCATTTGACCTTGGTTGTCCTTTCAGGCTCCCTCGCCATTATCCCTACAGTCTGTGGGATTGCCACCTCAAAATTTGCCTCAAAAATCTATAAATCTGAAGAACAGGTCCACTACTTTTCCGGGGCCGCAGCTAAAGAAAAAAGAGCAAATCGAGGTCCTGTAGCTGCTCAGCTTGAGCAACTGGAAGAAGATCTAGCCAGTTGGAATCTAAAAAAACAAGCTTTGATGAATGCACTGCCCCAGACAAATCAACCTTATTCTTTACGCAAAAAAATCTATTTAATGAATGAGTTTCGAATTTTACCTTTAAAGATACAGGCTGCCTATTTTTCTCACCTGTTGTATCATCCAAGAGAACAGGGACAATCTCCCCTTGATTTTGGAGCTTTTCATCTCATGAAATCGTACAAACAGCACCTCGACCTCTCCCAAAACTCCCCTACTCCTCCTCCTCTTTTTACAAAAAAAAGTGGAGAGGCCATTTCACGTCAAACGATTGAAAACGAGACGATTAATGAAATTCGAATCCATCTCTTTGGCAATTAATTTATTAGAAAATGGCCATGTCATTGCCATCCCAACGGATACGGTATATGGACTTGTCTGTCTTCCTAAATTTCTGGATGCTATTGATAAAATCTACGAGCTGAAGGGGCGCCCTAAAGAAAAAAAACTCATCACACTGACCTTAACTCCCCCGGCTATCCCCCCCAGTTTACAGCCGTTTGCTGACAAGCACTGGCCCGGCCCCCTCACCCTCATTATCAATGGAGAAGGGTACCGGATTCCGAATCACCCCATTACCCTTGCAATCCTTGAGCAGGTAGGCCCTTTGGTCTCCACTTCAGTCAATCGATCTGGGGAAAAAGCCGCCAGAATCGCAGATGAAATCACTCTTCCCGTTCCTATTTTAATTGGAGGCCCCTTACCAAGCGGCATTCCATCGACCATCATTTCAGAATCGGGAGTCCTCCGCTCAAGTTCTTAACAACCTGAATTTCGAATTTATTTCCTATGAGAATCAACGAGATTTTCGATGAAATTTGAAGCCATTTTTCGAAATCCATAGCCGCAAGCGCTATTGATGAAAAAAATGGCTTCAAACTTCACGAAAAGATGTTGATTATCAGGGAAATAAATTCGAAATTCAGGTTAACAACTCTAAATGGTCTTGCAGCCCTGCCGTCACCTCAACCTTTCCATTTTCATGAATATAAACATCCGTCTCAAGGCGCATCCCCACCTCTCCAGAAATATAAATGCCCGGCTCAACCGAAAAACAGGTCCGAGGAATTAAAGGACGATCATCATAGGTTTCTAATCCATCGAGATTCGCTCCTGGACCGTGATTGGACCTAAAAATATTATGTCCTGTCCGATGGGTAAAATAAGATTCATATCCTTTTTCCCTAATCACCGCCCTAGCCGCCTCATCTGCCTCATATCCTCTAATGACCTGATGTGCCGCATATCTTTCTTGAATCAACTTAATCGAAGCTTGTTGTGCTCGATAGATCGTTTGAAAAATCTCCTCTTCTTTTGGAGATGCTCGATTTGCTAAAATTCCCATACGGGCAATATCTGCAAAAACTCCCCCCTTTTTCTTGCACCAAAGATCAATTAAAACAATATCCCCTTCTTTAGCAAGAATAGGTTCTGAGCTGTGATGGGGATTGGCTCCATTTTTTCCAAATGCACAAATGGGATTCCCATCGAGCAAAAACCCCTTTTTCTCAATTTCATCCCCCATAAACGCCTGTACATCGGTTTCTTTAACCCCTTTTTTCGCTCTCAACAATCCCCATACCTTATCCACTACAAGATTTAAGAGAGCCGCAGCTTCTCGGTGGCTCTCCAATTCTTCTGCTGATAGAGTGCAGGTAAATTCCTGCAAAAAGGGAGCAGAGCTTACGATAGAAACACCACAGGAAGCTACAAGTTCCAAAGTTCCCCCATCAACTACAGATAAGGTAGGAATAGATCCCATGGGAGAATATTCCATAGCAACTGTTTGCACCCCTTTCAGAATCCCCTTTAATTCTTTCTTAAGATCCTCCCATCTAAAATAGGTCCTTCTCTCCCCTTCAAGATGATCTAATGCAGTAGACTCAATTTGATGCACCAGTTTAACAGGAACTCCCCCTTGTGGAATAAAATAAAAAAAACGACGCGTGAGATGAGCCTCTTTTTTTATGTTTAATAAAGTACATGCATGTTCATTCTGGGAGCGAAAATCATAAAGAAGCCACCCATCAATCCCCTGTTTTTTGAGGACATCTTGAATTTTTCGAATCATATTCTTTCCTTTTAACCTGAGTTTCTCAGGTTTTTAGTGATATAAACATTGAATTAATGATGAGGCTGCTACAACTCGTAAAACTTGAAAAGGTTCTTTTAGCACCTCTTTTAAAAAAGGGATCGACTCTCTTTTTCCTATATGACCTAGGGCTGCAATAATATTGATCTTTGTTGTTCTATCTACGTCATAATAAGCCCTGTGAAGAACTTCAAGAGCCCCTCCCCGATCTTCTCCCACAAGCGCGAGAACAAGGGCAGCCTGGACCCTCACTTTAGCATCCTCATGCTGTAAAAGGGGCACGAGGATTTCTACAAGGTCTCCCTCTCCTTCTTCTAAAAGCATCATCGCAGCTGCAAAAGTGATCCCATTGACATCCATTTTCAAAAATTCGACCATGAGTTCCTGAGCCTGAGGATATCGAAACATAGCTAAAATATTAATCAAGTTAAGTCGCGCCTGCTGATCTACCATGATAGGATAACCAGGAAGATCAGCCCGATGAGCAACATCACTTTTTGCGAGTACGTTCCCCTGCCACATGATTTTTTTCTTTTCATTGCGCAGAAAAGAGTCGATGATTTTTAAACACCTTTCTTGATTCACTTGCTGCCCTAAAATCCCAAGAGCGATATTGACACGCACATACAGATCGGGGTGATCCTTTAATGCCTCATATGCAATTTTCCACCCCTCTTTTCCCATATGGCTAATCGCCCAAGCAGCCTGAAGACGAATATCTCCTTGAGATGAATAAAGCCATCTCTTAATCAGTTCAGCATCCCCATTAACATAACCTCGCATCACTTCCACAAGAGGATGTGTATCTTCTTTGAGATCGCTTTTTTGATGTAGCCATCCCAGACTTTGCGCCGCTAAAAAACGAACAAAAGGAGAGGTGTCGTAACTCAGTTCATGTAAGAGATCGGTTAAATCGCTCTTTTCAAAATAACCAATCAAAACAGAGGAGAGCTGCCTTAGCCCTGCCCGCTTACTTCGGGCAAGACGTCGAATATGAATCTCATCCAAGTTGTCTAAAATCTGAGCAAGTGCCTCTATCGTCGCAAGCTGTTCTTCTAGAGGACGGCGATCATCTAATAAAAGGTCTCTTAAAGGTTTTTCAGCCTCCTTAACTCCCATTTTTCCAAGTGCGCCAATAGCCTCAAGCTTGACATACCAAACTCGCTCATTTTCAAGCATATATAGAAGTTCATCAATGAGAATCTGGTCTCGATATTGTACAGCAAGACGTACCGCCATAAGGCGCATTAAAGCATTAGTAGACCTCATTTGATTTAAAAGAAGGAGAGTAGCTTTTACATCATGAGTGAGAGCCGCTCCCATCATAGCCGTCATGCTAACACTCAATAAAGGGGAACCCTTTGACAATACCCCCCAAGATACGGTCTCAATGAGATCTTCTCTTTCCCCATATTTTACCCACTCTTCAATCGCTTTACCATCTTCTCCATTTTGAGCGAGTGAGCGAATCCTCATCTTCTGCACATCTAAGGACAGAGGATAAGCAAGGAGTCCCTTTTCACTTTCTTTCACTGCCATTTGGTAATCTCTGACAAGAAGGTGCGCTTGAATACGTTCACAGGTCTCTTTTTCACTGGCAATAAGGGGGGCTAAACAAAAGAAAAATAGAGGGATCCACATCTTCCTTCATTTTACTGAGAATCCCCCTTCCCCTCAAGGATATCCTTGATTTTATTCCTTTCTATGATAAAATTTAACCATGCAGCTTTTAGGTAGTGTTGGCACACATGACGGCCATTTTCACGCAGATGAAATTACAGCCTGCTCTCTTTTGATTGTATTTGATCTTGTCCGTCCAGATCAAATCATCAGGAGTCGCAATTTAGAAGAACTGGCCTTATGTGAATTTGTGTGTGATGTCGGAGGGATCTACGATCCTGCTCTCAAGCGGTTTGATCATCACCAGGAGAGCTACCGAGGCAATTTAAGCAGTGCTGGAATGGTATTAAAATACCTCAAGGACGAAGAAGTCATCTCTGAGGAAGTGTATCACTACCTCAATGATACCTTTGTAACAGGAGTTGATCTTCATGATAATGGACTTTCTTCTCCTGAAATAGGGCATCTCTCTTTTTCAGGCATTATCCACACCTTTAATCCAATAGAACATGTCAGTGATGTCAAACCCTACTTTTTATCCGCACTCACTTTTACTATCGATCTCATCCGCCGTCTCATGAAAAAACATGAGCATATTGCAATGTGTCGCGCAGATGTTAAGAAGGGAATGGAGGGTCAAACAAAACTCCTTGTATATAGTCAATCAATGCCTTGGATGGATACTTTTTTTAGCTCGGGAGGAGAACTGCATCCTGCTGAATTTCTGATCATGCCGTCTGGAGAAAATGAATGGAAACTGAGAGGCATTCCCCCAACTCGGGACGATCTCATGGCTGTGAGAAAAAAACACCCCGCAGCTTGGGCTGGTAAGAAGGGAGAGGAACTCGAGAAAATTACAGGTATTCCAGGAGCCATCTTTTGTCACAAGCAACGGTTTATCTCTATCTGGAAAACCAAAGAAGCAGCCCTTAAGGGGTATGCCCTCATGGAAAAGGAACAAGAAATCGAATGAGCACCATTTTTGGAAAAATTCTTCGGGGCGAGCTACCCGCAAATATTGTCTACGAAAATCCCCACCTCATCGTCATCAAAGACATTCATCCTGTAGCTCCCGTCCATCTTCTGATCATTCCCCGTAAAGAAGTACCTTCCATCCAATTTCTCCTCGAAAAGGACCTTCCTCTCATGCAAGAAGTCGTAAAAGCCGCGCAACATGTTGCAAAGCAATTCGAAGTAGATGATGGGTATCGTTTACTGACGAATCATGGAGAAGATGCGGGTCAAACTGTATTCCATCTCCACTTCCATTTAATTGGAGGAAGAAAACTAGGTCCCCTCGCCTAAAATCCGTAGGATAATCCGAACATAAAGTAGTCGGACGTCTCTTTAAAGAATTGCCCTTCAGAATATCCGTTATGATACCCAATGAAGAATCGAAATTTGCGACCTATCCCTTGAAGTTTACTCCACTCATACCCGAGCATCCCAGTAAAATCCATGCGATAATTCATCTCTTGCCAAAGACGCACATTTAAAGCGAGAAAGCCTGTGCCATAGAGTTGGTGATAAAAACTTCTTTTTCCCAAAGCTCGGAGCTCACTTCCAAATTCAAAATAAAGAGGCTTGATGGGAAATGACGTATCGCTGTTATACACCACTCCAGGGCCAAAGTAAAACCGCAATCCATCTGTAACCTGGTAATTCGCAAAAATATCAATCGCCTCAATACTAGGATTGACCCGCTTTACATTGGGATGGTATTTCATATACTCATCCCCCAAGTGACATGATTGGTGATAAATTCGAAATCGGAAAGCCCAATTATCAAAAGCAAGAGAAACAGGGAATCCAATCAAAAAGGAAGTGTTTACAAGCTCGGACCATTCACCGCATCGGTGTTTAACCCACATATTAAATACGGACCAAACCCCTGCTGTAATTCCAACCTGTACAGCAGCTCCAATACTTCCCACATTACGCCATCTATAGATAGGGAAAGTATCCCCATAAGATACTGCAACTGATTTTTGACCTAATACCGTATCTCCAAAACGGGCTTGCGCCGAATACATGGGTTCTCTTGGATCACCCAAAATAGGCTGAAATAATAAAGTAGATTGAGGAAGCCAAACTCCTGAAATTTTACTGACTTCTTTTTTTTCCCTTTCAGAAAATTCTTTTGGAGGGGTTCCTTCGCCCTTATGCACATCTTTAACCCCAGGAACATCTTTCACAAAGGCAATAATACTATTGCGTGTGAGTCGGTTTTCTGGAAGATTATAAAGATAAACGTGCTGATCCTTGACATCGACAAGGATATTAAACTCGTAATAATGAGCATTAACAAGAGCTTGTATATATCCTTCAAGATAAGTATCGTCGGCCGTTTCGGTATGTTCAGTAGGAACGGTATCTGACCTGGAAAGTCCCTCTCCATAAAGAGATAATGAACACACTATTGAAACAAGTGACCACCTCATGTTTTCTTCATACAAACTACTCAACAAAAAATCAACCCCTATCGCAAAATTTTTAAAATTTTGATTGAGTCTTTCATGAAATATAAGCTTCATTTATTATATTAAAAAAAGGAGTAAAAATGTCTATATATCAATTATCTCAATCAGCTGAATTAATCATTAATTCTATTCCATTAAATGATACAGAAAAGAGTAATGTCAGAGCTTGCATTCACAAATATACAAAACCTAGAAATACTAGTGACCAATTTTCCTGGGCGATATACCGGATAACTGAATTTGTAAAATCTTTTTTTGGCATTTCTGACTGGGAAAAAACGAAATCAACCGTTCACAATTCTCTTCTTATCCTCTGCACGACAGACACAGACCGAAAGGTTGCCAAATTATTAACAGTTAAATATTTAAAAGCTTGTTCACAAGCGCATGAACTCGACCTCCCTGTCGATGCAAGTTTCAGAGCTGCACTAGATCGCATACTCCCTCAACGTTTTCTAATGCCTACTCGGACATAACAATCTCTCGCATTCTCTCTGTCGTTAGCTCCATTTCCTGAAGTGAAATGGGGCTTTTCAAATTATTGAGTAACATTTTAGCCATGAGTGCAACCCCTGAATTTTCCCCTTCCTTTCTAGGGATATAGTGAAAATGGACATGGGGAACTGTTTGCCCTACTTCCTTCCCATTTTTCTGAAGGAGCAGATAGGAAATCGTCTTAAATTCTTGACTGACAACGCCATTAATTTTTTTGATAACATGCCCCATTTCAACCATTTCCTCATCAGAGAGCATTTCAAATCGTTCGACGTGCCGTTTTGGGATAATTAACACATGTCCCGGCAAAACAGGCCTGTGAGTACAAAGAGCTAATACAAACTCCCCTTCATAGAAAGTTTGCTTTTCAAGAATTTTGGGATCACAAAAAGCGCAGTATGGCTCAGCACCTAAAGAAACAATCCAGCATCCAAAAAATAAAATCATCCCTTGTATTTTCAACATATTCCCCATATACATAGGTTAGTATATAACAAGGAATCTAATCATGCTAAAAAAAAATATCGGGAACCCAGGCCGTCTTTTAAGAGGAAGTATCGGAATACTTCTCCTTGGTTATGCTCTATGGCAGGGAAGTTGGATAGCGGGTTTTTTTGGACTATTTACGTTATTTGAGGCCATAGCCAGCTGGTGTCTTTTTTATCAGCTTATTGGGAAAAATAGCTGCCCGCGAAAGTAGATCTTATTTATGTCCCCCTCCGTGGCCACCGCCACCATGGTCTCCTCTATGCTCTCCCCCACCACCGCCACGGCGATCACTTCGATCATCCCTACGATCATGTCGATGATCCCCATGATGATCACCGTCATGCCTGTAGTTGCGATTCCAGTCATTGTAATCATCCTCGTTGTCGAACCAAATTCCATAATAAATTCCGGGTCCAATCCAGATTTGTTCATTCTCTATATACTCTTCATTGTACTCCTCTGTTTCCTCATGGGAAGAGCCTGATTGAGAATTGTTATTTTGGCTTGCTGCAGAGAGCATCTGTGTTGTAAGTAAAAGTATCGGTATCATCAAATATTTCCTTTAATTGCATTTATTTATATATAAAAATTATTTTTATGGCAATCAGTTTCTCTTTACATAATCCTCTATCACTTGCATTGACCCGGGCACTATCTCCCCCCCCACTTCTGATGGAACATAATCTTCCACGAGAACAATAGCAGCCCCTGTTATGACCACCCCTTCCCCCTCAGGCTCCTCTCTAACATAGTTTTCAGTAATCTCCGGAAGGCGGATGTATGTTTTTGCTTTGAAACCCTGCAGGTGATAAATGAGATTAGTGATCATTTTGGTGATGAAATGGGATCCCTTTTCCACTGCCGCAGTCACCTGTTTTGGTATGACAGGTTGAATTGCAGTAAAAAAAAGGAGGTGGTGCATGATTGCAATGAGTTGAATTTCTTCTATATCATCAAGAGGTTCTTTATTTGTTGAACTATCTACCGCTCTTGAGATGATAAAAGCAGCATAGGGCTTTAAGTGAATCGCGATCATTTTTTCAATAAATTGAAGATGGGATGTGGGATAAACAGCTCTGCCGGTAAGCGCAAGACCCATCTTCTGTAAATTTGTACTAATCACCTGAGTTAATTCTGCAAGATGAGCTTCACTCCAAATGGCATTCTTTCCAAAACATTCCATGCCCTTAGAAGCAAAGATTGAATCCTTCACAATCATATCTTGAAGTGATTCTTGGAGCCCTTTGGTAAGTAGATCGATTTCTAATTTCTCATCTTTTTGCATAAAAAGATCATACAATCGAGCCATTAAT
>JAGOSM010000100.1 GCA_018062315.1 Simkaniaceae bacterium
CCCCCTCAAAATTGACCTCACCGCCCATTGCCGTCACCGTCACCGAATGTCGGGCCTGACCCCGCGACCCTAGAAAAGAAAAAATACTAACAGGATATTAGGATTCGCTTCGCTTGCAGGATAAGAAAAAAACTTCAGGATTCCGACATTTATCCTGCAAGCGAAGCGAATCCTAATATCCTGCTATTTCTCTTTAAAATATGAGTTAGTAAATAATAAGGCCCTTATGAGCCTGATCCCAGGTGTATGTAAAAGTACGGTCCTCTAAACTGAAGTAGGGGTAAGGATGACGATTATCCCAATTGCGCCTTTCCCCACTTTTTCTCAGCACTAATCTCACTTCTCGATTAGACCATTCCTGCCCCTTCACCTGCACTGTTAGGGGTTCTTTAAAAAAAGCATTGAGAAGAGCCGCCACCTCCTGCGGTTTTCTCTCATATCCCTCAACATAAAAATCCACTTTAGCCCCCACAAGATAGCGAGACATTTTTGATTTCTTTTCTTTTCTGAGATACTTTTGATGGGTGGGACATTGATGTGCCGATGTAATCACAACCCTCGCCTCTAACTTCTGCTGCACAAAATTCAACATGTCTATGAGTAAGGTGGACACCCGCTCTTCTCCCTCTCGAATAGGGAGAGAATGAGGAGTGCAATCATAAAAATAGACAGGCTCTTTCCCTTTAACAATCTCTGCAGGATTAGAAGAACTCCCCTTACATCGAAAAAACTCTTTTGTAATTTTGCGAATACTCCCAATATACTGCTCTTCCCAAGGGTAAAGGCGATGCACCCTCACTCTAGGAGGAAGAATCGTCAGCACCGTCTCCCCCTCTTTTCTTTGAATCAGCTCCTTGACCTGATTAATTTCCTTTACTTTTTGCTTATGCGCCTCCTCAAGCGTCGTGCACCCTATCAGAAAAAAAAGAAAAATAGACATCCTCATATCCGAGAAGAATAGAGCGATTGCAAAATATACTCAAGTCCACTATACATACCCAAATGCATACCATCCTCATCATCCATAGACAAAAAGAAGCAAGAGATCTGCTCCTTTCTCTCTTAAAGAAAAAACCTACTCTGATTACTTCTGTCACTGATCTCAGTGGAGCCCTTCCCTATCTAGAAACACAAAAATTTGACCTTATTTTTTCTGATATCCCTTTTACCTTTGAGCTAAATACCCCCCTTGTCCCCCTTCCCTCTCACCTCACACCAGAAGAAGCTCTTCTTCTCATCCAACAACCCCTTTTTTCTCTTCCCCTGATTGCAGAAAGTCCTCTTATGAAAACCATCCTAGAACAGGTGAAACTCATTGCAAAAAGTGAAGCTAATGTTTTTATTACTGGGGAATCAGGAACAGGAAAAGAAATCATCGCGACTCTCATCCATCAACTCTCTCCTAGAAAAAAAGCCCCTTTCATTAAAGTCAATTGTGCTGCCATACCAGACACTCTCATTGAATCTGAATTTTTTGGACATGAAAAGGGATCTTTTACAGGGGCCCACGCAAAACGACTCGGCCGCTTTGAACTCTCTCACCAAGGGACCCTACTTCTAGATGAAATTTCTGAAATATCATTTCACCTCCAAGCCAAACTCCTCAGAGTCATCCAAGAAAGAGAATTCGACCGGGTCGGGGGTTCTAACCCCATTCAAGTAAATGTAAGGCTTATCTCTACCTCAAACCAAAATATGGAAGAAGCTCTTCTTCACCGTTCCTTTCGAGAAGATCTCTACTATAGACTCAATGTCATCCCCATCCATCTGCCCCCCTTAAGAGAAAGACCTGAAGATATCCTCCCCCTAGCTCGCCATTTCCTGCAGCTCGCTGCTGTAAAAAATCAGATGGAAATTCCTAATCTCCCCCCTTCTGTCGAAAAGACCCTCTTAGAATACACCTGGCCAGGCAACGCAAGAGAACTCATGAATGCTATGGAAAGGTTTCTTATCCTTCAAACGATCCACTTCCCGCACCATAAAGCAATAAAGAAATAAACCCAAAAAGTAAAATAGCTACCACAATCCGAACGACACTCACAGATCGATGCTCCACAACAAAATGACCCGTCCTATCCCATGTTGTAATATGACAATTTGATAATTTTACAGATGCCACTAACATGGTAATCGGAATAATGATCGGAATCCCTGCCCCCATACCCATCCACCAAACACCAAAACTTCGGTTCAATGCCTGAATGAATGAAAGTTTCTTCCCTTCACTTGTTCTCACACAGCAGCAAAACAACGATTTCCCTGGAGTTGTCCCCCAAGTACATAATAAACAAGACTCTACAAAGACCCATAAAAATAAGAGAAAAATCGCCGAATAAAGAGGGGGAACTCCTGGAAAAGAGATATTAAAAATCGCAGATAAAACCCCTATAACAAATAGAAAAATTAAGTAATCTAACATCCGGGCCCAGAACCTCGTCCAAGGACGCCCCTTTGCCTTAACATCTAATAACGCCTCTGATCCCCTCGCAAGCAAATCCATAAAGCTCTCCCCTTTTTTTTCACCCTATGAAATTTGCATTAAATACTCAATAATACTCTTTAAATAATTCCACTTTGATTCATTTTTTTTATTAATATCTTCTCGATACTTTCTTTTAGCCATCCTCTCTATTGCATGAAAAATAGGAAAAAGGATCACCTTAAACCCCTCTTCCTCTTCTATATCATACAGGAGGTAAATTTCTTTTTTAGGATCCTGTCTCATTTCTTCTACAA
>JAGOSM010000055.1 GCA_018062315.1 Simkaniaceae bacterium
AAGGGGAAAATGGAGCCATAATCCTCAATAGAGCGCACAAAAAGCTTAACCCATTAATAAATAAGATATTACGTGAAGTTCTAGGGGCAAGGGCGGTACACCGAAAGAAGAGGGAAATCGGTTACGGGGATGGGGGTCCCCTCATAAAGAAGATCGTGGCAATTTGCCGCCCATTCCCGTAACCGTAACCGCTCCCCCCTGCTTTGGTATAGTCGCTTAAATTTTAAATTTCCTAGCCTGGGCTTTGGCGAAGTCCAGGTGGGAAATTGAAATTTTAAACGACTACACACTCATAAAGACATAATTTTGATTATAAAATATTAATTATGTTAGAATAGTTAATATAAAATTATAATAATAAGCATGGAACATATGGAAATAACATATAAATTAGATGAATTTAAAGCGCAAATCGCTCCTAATAACCAAGTTATGATTTATGGAGTAAAGTTTTGCCCAATTGCCAAATGGTTAATCGATGAAGTAGATACCGGTCGTTTTAGTGATGTTTTTGATTTCTCGATCCAAAGCTATCCATCAAAGCCAGTAAGTGATGGATCGTTTATAGTCCCCATTCAATGTCCTCGGCATGAGTCTAGTATTTACGGCTTTAGCACTCAACTCTCGAGCAGATGTAAAGCAGGTTTAGTGACAATGGTTTTAACGAATTATCAAAGAGAAAAAGAAGACCTCCCTTTAATTCCGATTGCATTTATTCTTGAACAGGAATCCTCTAAATGGGATATCAAACAAGCATTCGATCGCGCACGGCATAAAAGTTATACGGATGCTGAAATACGTAGAGCTTATAAATTGTGTTGTGATCCTCGAGTAGATGAACGATTGAGAGCTATTGCACAACGTAGTTTTAACTTTCTTCGGATAAACACCCTATCTGATCCTACTTCTACTGAGCCTCAATTTGAAAAAGTACCTGCTCCGTGGGACTCTGATGAATGGAAGGAATTATGGTCTCAATGGCTCTCTACAAAAAAAACTCCACCTGATTGTCCCTTAGATCCTTGCACCCCCTGGCGCCAGCAACTTGGTGCCCGAATACACTAACATAATAGGCGTATAAAAATTATGAATATATCCACATTTCCATTACAGGAACATATTTCTTTCCTGGTAGGACAAATGAACCTGAGGTGGGAACTACCTTCCTCTCACCTACCAGAAAATTCTCAACGAGAAGCATTGATTCCAAAAATAGAATCTCTCGTTTCTGAGATCCTCGCTGTACAAGGCTTACATGATGAACCAGTAGAGAAGTACCTATTCCTTCTACACTCAAACCCTACTTTGGAACGTATTTTTTTAGAAATGACTTTGGTTCGAATAGCGCAAGAACCTGATCCAAAACGATTTAAGCAACTCCTTCAAGCGCTTCCTCCCAGCAATAAAGACACCCTGTTCAACATGTGCATGAGAGACTACCCAACCCATTATCTTTTATTTTTTGACATCAGTAATCCTACTACCCTCCTAGAGGCTCTCGAACGGATGCCTCCTCGGCATCAAGCAACCGCCCTTAAATCGGCTAATATTACAGATCAGGATCTCATTTGCAAGGTCGCAAAAGCCCTACTAGCTAAGAATGAAGAAGCATTTTTTAACCATATCGATGATTTCCCTCTAGAAGAGGCTGTGATCCACGAATTAAAATTGGGAGCCGTACAAAATTCACCCCACCCCACAGTGATTGCCTACCTATTCAAAAAAGATACTCTTGTATACCCAGAAACATTTCTCCTTAAACTCATCGAGACCATCAAACCTGAGTTCGACGAATATGACTTATACAATCCCCAGGGAGATGAAAGCTTACAAACTCTTAAGTTTTGCAATATTTTTACCCACTTATTTAAAAATGGGACATTGACATGCGGAGAAGAATTGGTTCTCAATGCAGTGGATCTCTTCCTCAAAGACAGCAGGGAACGGATAGGCTCTCGACTTCTCATGATCTTAGAAGGTATAGAGCGCTCAAGTAACTCCGAACAAAAAACAGCTCTTATGCCCCGATTCTGGGAAAAAGTCCTGGATATCACTTTGAAAATGTTTTCACAAGGGCTCATTTCCCCTGATCAACAATTCGAAATTGCCTTATTATGGATGCCCAAAATGTCTTTCCGTAAAGACAGAAATAAAATCATTGAATTTTTTGCAACCACCAACCCCGACTTTTACTCTCTCGTCAAGACATGGAAGGAAAAGGACCCAGCTCTAGATTGGCCTTATGAGACCATGATTGAACTAGGCATGAAGTTACTATCTATTTACTATCGACACGGACTCTCTATCCCTTTGTATATACTTACAGAGATCATTCCTCTTGCTTCACAAAAACCCGACCCTATTTGTTTGTTACGTTCTATCCTGCAAAATTGGAGTTTCACTACTTCCCACTCTCTTTGGGCCCTATTACACCTGAAGTCCTCTGAATTAAACATGAACGTAGATGAAAATGAACTACTTACTAAGCTAAAACCCTACTTTTGCCTCATGGATGAAGACTGGAGCTATCTAGCAAAATGTTGTCGTATCACCTCTCTAAAAGAGCGTCACCAAACGATTGCACTCATGAAGTATCTCACACAGTCTATGTCCCTCTTTCCTCCCCTTATTTTAGATCATATTATTCCATCTATTGCCAAATGCAGGAATCAGTTTCTTTTTTTTGAATTGACAAGAAATCTCTTTACAATGCTTAATGAGGAAAGCCAAACTACATTCCAAACCTATAAACAACTTATCCACTCCTCTCCTAGTAAACCGCCCTTAGCTCACCTCATCTTACCCATGCTCTTAATCGCGTCCTCAAGTGAGATGCAATCGAAAGCTTTGCAACAAACGATTATAGCCATCTTGAAAGAGTCTTCAATGCGAAGCAAAATGAGAGATAAAATCTCTGGACTCTCTCAAACCATTCAATTGGCCGCTTCTAGTTTAAAAAACCACCCTACTTATTTGATACGTGGATTACAACAAGAAACCCCACAACAAATTAAAACCGTCTTATCCCAACTGCGCTTTTTAGTAACAATGAAGATGTGCCTCAGTAAAGAGCTGGGTGAAGAATGGACCCCCTCTCAGCTTACTCAACTCGTCAGCATGACCTGGAAAAAGATTTTGCATATTGACCCTACCTTGATTCCCGATTTTGATGAGGCATTTGCATCCTATTTCTATTCTCCTCGAACGGAAGGACTCCTAGAGCTCTATATTTCTCATCAACAAGACGAAGTAAAAGGTTGTTTCGGTACATTTGTAAAATCTCTGTTACAAGGCACT
Organism: Simkaniaceae bacterium; assembly: GCA_018062315.1. GTDB lineage: Bacteria > Chlamydiota > Chlamydiia > Chlamydiales > Simkaniaceae > JAGOSM01. Next base: position 3,298 of record JAGOSM010000055.1, read on the forward strand.
TTTTATCAAGAGCGCTATGATTCTGCAAAAAGCCCTCATCTTTTAGAGCTGTCGACAAAGTACCCAACTACCTATAGTCAATGGCAAGAGAAGGATGTCCCAATCCCCCTTCATCACACTAGGGAGGATCGACTTCAGGTTACCATCACAGATGATCCTATAGATCTCTTTCTTTGCGGGACTGAAGTGGTAGGAAGCTGCCAACATATCACTGCACCTGCAAGCCATAATCGATGTCTTCTTGGTTATGTTTTAGATGGAAAAAACAAACTTCTTGCCATCAAGGATTCCGAAGGAAAAATCGTCGCTCGCCGTATTTTGCGCCTTCTCTTTGATACAAAAGGGGCTCCAGCACTTTTCTTAGAAGAGTATTATGGAAGAAACGCAGCCAATCAAACAGAGCTTGACCACGCTATGCTAAGTAAAGCAACTCAATACGCCCACTCTCTCAATCTCCCTCTTTACATGTGCTCCCCCCTGCAAGAGGCCATTCGAGACAGCACTAAGCTGAGATCTTTAGGTTCTTGTGCTCCTGCAGAATATGTAGATGCAGCAGGAGAAATCAATGCAGGCGTCTATACCCTGACGCCTCTAGTCCGCCTTTTGACACAACCCATTGACCACGATTTAGCAACACTGCACAGGGCTCTTTCTGTACAAAATGCAATCCCTTATACTCAGGAGATTCACGATGCAGCCTATTGTATGAATGAAAAACTCTTATCAGATAGCTGGGGAGAAGCATGTCGTGCATACCTAGCAACCTCAGGAGACTGTTTTTCCTATAATGGAGACAAACCTACTGGTGTTATTACCCACCCAGAGCAACTGCTATCCTATCTACAGATTTAGAAGCAAGATGCTCGAGCACAAGAAAAAAACTCGCACTTCTCGAGGGATTTCCCCCTTCCGAAGGCCCTTAAATTTTTCCCTCTCGTTAATTTATAGAAAATCAAGAGAGGAAGCGGTTACGAAGACGGGCGATCCCCGCATAAAAACCGCGGCAATTTGCCGCCCATTCCCGTAACCGCTCCCGTATGCGTAACCAACTCTTTTTCTTAAATCCTCTTTTCTAACGGGATGCACTGAATACTTAAGTTTTTACCCATTTCTTCGCTCTTTTCTCACCTGAACCTGATTTTGGGGCCTTCGGCTCCTCAACAGGCTTCCCTGTAACAATAGAACTAATCTCTTTGGCTTTCCCATCTAACTGGGTCTTTGCATTCTGAATGACAGACCATTCTTCATTCGAAAAATTCTTCTGATTCAAAGCAAAAGCCTTCAGTTCGTCTTCAGAAAGGCCTGTGACTTCTCTCATTTTATCTGTCTCAGCTTGCAATTTCTTTTTAAGCTCTGCAACTTGCTCAAACATCGCCCTTTTCTCCGCAGGCGATCCATTCTCAAGTACATACTTAAAATGATCAAAGAATCCAATTGACTCCGAAAAAACCTCTTTTAAAGAAATCGCCTTCTTCTCTGGAGACATGTTAAAAAATGACATGATTTTCTCAAACTCTTGCGACATAATTACTTCCCCCTTATTCCCTCATTATACAAATCCCTATTTACAATTAAAAGAATTATTTATATACACAAACAAATCAGAGAAGTTAAGAGTTAATTAAGATAACCACCTTGTTATAAATGAGTTGCAAAAAATGCTAGAAGAGATGTTAAACTTACTCGCGAATCAGTATCGCATCACCCCTCCAACACGCAAAGATGGAAGTTTTCCTTTTCTTCTTAAAGTGGGGGGAAGGGAAATTGCGATCCAAGAATTAGGTAGGGGAGTCAGATTTTTTTCCCACTTTAGGGCGCTCCCTGAAAAAAAACATGAAGCCCTCTTTGCCTTCTTAATGAAAGCTAACTTTCTTGGGCAAGGAACCGGAGGTGCTGCGATTGGTATAGATAAACAAGAGAAATACTTGACACTGTCTTTAGATTTGCCTTATGAAGTGAACTATGAGATAGTCAGAGAGAAACTCGAAGACTATATCAATTTTATGGATTACTGGGCTGATGAAATTGAGAAGTTTGTGAAGCAAGGTTAATTAATGACATCATTTTTGATAGTTGAAGAAGGTCCCCTCTCCGGCCTTGTCGTAAGATTTGAAGAGGGCTCCGAATGGGTGATTGGACGAGATCCAAGTAGCGTATACCAGGTCCTCGAGGATCCCATGGTTTCTCGAAAGCATGTCATGATCCGGCTGATTGACGATCTTTATGTTGCTGAAAACTTAAGCTCAGTCAATGCTGCAGAAATCAACGGGAAGCCCATCACCGAACCTACCCCCTTACACGAAGGAGACCTTCTCCGTATTGGAGGAGTCTTACTTCGGTACTCCACTCAAGATCCCGTTAACCAATCGTTATCTATGGAAGAGGAAGAAGAAAATCTTTCTACTCCAACCATTTTTGAAGAAGAAGGAGACCTAGACCATTTTAGATTCGTCGGCGAGGGGCCATCAAAATGGATGGTTAAAGTCGTATCAGGCCCCAACTCTGGAGCTGAGTTTGCCATAGAAAAAGGATCGAGTTATATCATAGGAAAAGACCCAACGACCTGCGATATTGCCTTTCACGACCTCAGTGTCTCTAGACAACATGCGAAACTTTATGTCAACCATGATAACCTTGTCGAAGTAGAAGACCTTGGGTCTCGCAATGGAACCTATATCAATGGGCAGCCCCTGACTCACCCTACTCCCTTAGCTTCCTCTGATTTAATCGCGCTTGGAACCACCTCTCTTCTGGTGATTGATCGGGAACAATCAAGAGCAACTATCGTGTCTGCTCCCCTCCCCCTCGCTACAGAAGAAGAAAAACAGCCCAAAGAAACTTCCCCGGATTGGAAGGAAACTCTCATTCTAAAAAAACATGTCTTCATAGGAGCCTCTTTTCTCATGCTCCTCTTGATTGGACTTGGTAGTTTAGTGAGTCTATTTTCATCTAAACAGGTGGTTGTTACCCATCGAGATGAAAATGGAAGAGTGGAGGAAACTCTCAAAAGGTTCCCCTATGTCCAATTCAATCTTACCGAAAATACAGGCAAGATCTTCTTAATTGGTCATGTTATAACGGAAGTATCTCACCAAGAACTCCTCTATATGATCAAAGCCCTCCCCTTTATTCGGAGTGTTGAAGATAATGTCACTATTGATGAGCTTGTATGGAGCAATTTTAATGCCCTTTTAATTAGAAATCCCGCCTGGCGCGGAGTGAGTGTAACCTCAAGATACCCAGGGAATTTTGTCCTGAGAGGCTATGTTGATACTCTAGATGTGCTTGCTGCTTTAGATGAGTTTGTGACAATCAATTTTTCTTATACAGATCATCTAGATAATGAAGTGGTCGTAGAAAAAACATTGAGTAGTGAAATTCAAAGTCTCCTCATAGAAAAAGGATTTAACAACGTGACCTTTCAGCTTTCAGGAGGAGAACTCCTTCTTGCAGGAAGAGTCAGCAACTCCTCAAAACTCTCCTTCGACACGCTCTTGACAGACCTCAGACAAGTTAAAGGAATCAGACAAATTAAAAGCTTTGTCCTCTTTTCTTCTGGAGATAGTGCACTTATTGATCTTACAGGAAAATACACTGTCACGGGAACTTCAAAACTCGGGAATATTCCTCAATATGTTGTGATCGATGGGAAGATTTTATCGAAAGGAGATCACGTAGATGATATGTCCATCACCCTGATTGACAATAGTGCAATTTTTCTCGAAAAAGATGGATTAAAATTTAAGATTAACTACAATCAGCCTTAAGTAGACAAAAAGGAATTACCTTATGTTTGGATTAGAAAAAAAGAAGAGAGCTCCTTTTGAATTTGATTTGGAAAAACAACTCAAATCAGATAAAAAAATGCGCGATGAGCTCATTAAAATCGTTGACACAAGATCTGGACATCTTAAAAAAATGCTCCGAGAAGGATCTGCAACTGAAGATTTTGATAAGTATGGAATTTTACTCCATGCCTATGCCGCATTAACTCGTATTATCAATCGCATAGCGAAAAAAAGTTGAGGGAGACAATATATGCCAGATAGTTCAGGTAATCCACAATGGGCAACACTTTCTTTTCACACGCTGATTTCAAAATATATTCAGCTTCAATCGAAAGTCGTTTCCTCAACAAGAAACTTAGCGAGCCATATTTCGGCAGCTACACCGGGTAAATTCCTTTTATTACAATTTGGAATGAGCCAAGTTACCCAGATCGGGGATTCGATTTCGAACTTAATCTCTCAGGTTAATTCGATGATTAATAACTCCGTCCGTAACCAGAAAAGTTCGTAACGTAAAAGGAATAAACATATGGCAGGCCTTGACGAATTCAAAGACCATTTTGTCCTCCTTTGTGAGGCAGGTTTTATTGCAATTAACCAAGCAGATGAAGATGCAGCAATTAAATTATTTAAAGCAGCTGAGATTCTCAACCCAAACAGTCAACTTCCCCGCATTGGGATGGGATACCTCCATTTTCATAAGCTCGAGCTCAAAAGAGCCGCAGTCATTTTTGGGTCGGTTTTAGAAGCAGATCCTACCAATGACATGGCCCGCACATTTTTAGGGATGGTTTTAAGTTTATCTCCTGATATGATTAACGAAGGAGAAAAAATCCTCAAAGAAGTTGCTGAAAAATCACAAGATGGCCAGGTTCAAAACGTAGCATCTACTACAATGGACTTTGTGAATCACTTTGTGAAAAAATCAGGAGCCTCTCAACCTGCTGCAAAACAGCCAAAAAAATAAGCGACTATAGGACATGGTAGACAGACCTGAAGATATCAGTAAGATTGATGCGACACGCCCCATCGGAGATGGGGAGGAGCCCCAACAAGAACCTAGCCGTTCATTTAAATCGGTCATGAATGAACAAAATGAACAGCAGGTTCAAGGCAGCAAGTCAAATCAACCTTCCCCATTTGACTTGCCTCAAGATGGCAAGTTTCAACTTCCTGCGCCGACTCAAGAGTCGGTTGTCCATCAGATGAATTCCACTTCATCTATGTTGGGGGATATCCAAAATCAGCTGAATACAAAAAATTTGCAACTGAAGCCTTCGCAAAAATACCTTTTGCGCAATAAGCTCACCGAATCCAATTCTCTGATTCGCTCTGCAGCCACTAAGGTTGGAGTGGACCCAGGGCCCCTCCCCCAAGGTGTGTCCCAACAAAGCCCGATTGCTAAATTTTTGGCACTTGTCACCGATGGTCAAAATCAATTGCAGTCGGCAACGAATTCCATTAAACACCTCCAAACTCAGGGAGGACATATTAATAGTGGAGAGCTTTTAATGGTCCAAGTCAAGCTTGCTAAAGCACAACAAGAGCTTGAATACTCTTCTGTGCTTCTTTCTAAGGCTGTCGATGATCTTAAAACTCTCTTCAATATCCAAATTTAAGGGACTTCAATCGATATGGCAGACATGGGGGATTTCGACAAGCTCCTTGGAGAACTAGAAAATGTCGAGCTCTCTACGATGCATGGTCGCATTACCGAAATTATTGGTATGCTCATCAAGGCTATTGTTCCCCAGGTAAAAATGGGAGAGGCTTGCATGATCAAGCGAGAGGGAGAACCCTTAATTGCTGAAGTGGTCGGCTTTACAAAAGAGGAAGTCTATTTATCCCCTTTAGGAGAAATGAGGGGAATCGGCCCCTCCTCCGAAGTGATCCCCTTAAGAGCCCCTCTTCACATCAAAGTGGGCCCCGCTCTTTTAGGAAGGGTGATTAATGCCCTAGGATCTCCTATTGATGGGAAGGGGCCTATTGAGTTAAATGAAACCTATTCTGTTTTAAATAGCCCTCCAGACCCTCTTAAAAGAATGAAAATTGATAGACCCATGCCAACGGGAGTCCGATCGATTGATGGAGTGCTTTCTGCGGGAAGGGGTCAGCGGGTCGGTATTTTTGCAGCAGCTGGAGGGGGTAAGTCAACCCTTCTCGGCATGATTGCAAGATATGCTCAATCTGATGTCAATGTCATTGCCCTTATCGGAGAACGGGGAAGGGAGGTCAGAGAATTTATCGAGCATGATCTAGGTCCTGAAGGGCTAGCCCGTTCAGTGATCATTGTATCTACCTCCGATCAGGCAGCTCAGCTCCGTCTTAATGCCGCTTATACAGGGACAGCGATTGCTGAATATTTTCGAGATCAGGGGAAAGATGTCATTTTAATGATGGATTCAGTCACTCGTTTTGCAAGGGCCCTTCGAGAGATTGGACTTGCTGCAGGAGAACCCCCTGCAAGAGCAGGATTTACCCCCTCTGTATTTGCTACTCTGCCGAAGCTCCTTGAAAGATCGGGAAATTCAGATATTG
>JAGOSM010000056.1 GCA_018062315.1 Simkaniaceae bacterium
TTATCTTGCATTGATCCTATTTTGTGGTAATACACCTTTTGATGAGTATCTAGGGATTGATTTTCAGATGGATACGCTGAGTAATAAAATCCCCTCCCCTTCCAGGCCATTCCAGAAAATTTCACTCGAGTCAGTAAGTCCGGCAAAACTTTACCACTTTTGATGTCAACAACTCGAATTTCTTTCCAATCAGATCCCTTTTGAGCAAGGGTGAAAGCGAGGTATTTCCCATCAAATGAGGGAGAAAATTCGCAAAGAGAAACCTCTCCCTCGTGAGAGAGGAGATTGGGATCAAGTAGCATTCTCGGTTCCTTATACAGGCCATCCTGAACATAAAGGACAGGTTGAGGTTGCTCTCCCCCTTGAGAAAAAAAGAGAATGCGTCTACCTACTTTAAAAGGGAGCGCATACTTGGTGTAATTCATAAGCTCCCCTACCCTCTGATGAAGCTCAGTTCTTCCTGGAAGAGATTGAAGATATTGGGTAGCTAGGCTATTTTCTTCTACTACCCACTTCACAGTTTTTGAATTTTCAGGGTCTTCTAAAAACAGATAGGAGTCCTCAACGGATACTCCATGATACTCCTTGGAAGCTTTCTCTTCTTCTAGATGGGGGTAGTTCGGAATGGGGAAATGGCTCGCTAAACAAACAGTGAATAAACAAATCATGCAACTCTTTTGGGGTATCCGTTTTTGGAATGGGGCTAATGCAGTGGGTTTTCAGAAGATCGATATAAGACTTTCTAAATAATACTCCAGCTCTTTGAAATGAGAGTCTTGACTGGATAAGTTTATCTATTTTCCAATCGAAAAATTTTCGAAAAGGAACTCGATAACGGTAAAAACTCACCCGATAATGAAAGAGATGGAGATCTTGTGCTGCGCAAGCTTTATGGGCTTTCAGTGAGGTGTGGAATTTTGATAACAAAACAGGAGAAAACGAGAACCTATTGAAGTCATATGCCCTTCGAAGTTCTTTTTGCTTGCTCAGTTCCTTAAGAATGACTCTAACTAAAGTAAAGTTTAACCTTACCCCTTTGATTTTTTTTTGCGTTCTGGACGCTGCAAAATAGCCCATAATATGTTAATTAATCTTTTACCAAAACTTTATCGTTTGTGGCAAGTATTTTTTATTTTAACCTAAAAGAAGGAAGTGTGATATACCCATAGGGTAAAAACACAAGGAGTGTTATGGCAACTGTTCATATCAAAGGAAAACCTTTTCATACCAATGGAAATCTTCCCGCTAAAGGATCTCAAGCCCCTAATTTTGTACTTGTCGATCGAGATTTAAAAGATTGTTCCCTGTCTGATTTTCAAGGAAAGAGAAAGTTACTCTATATTGTTCCGAGTTTAGACACCCCTGTTTGCCTTACTTCCACAAAAAAGCTTGAGGCTGCCGCTCAATCTCTAAAAAACGTAGCGATTTTGATTATTTCTTCAGATCTCCCCTTTGCTCAAAAAAGAATCTGCAGTTTAGAGCATCTTGAAGCGGTAAAACCTTTATCTATGATGCGCTCTAAAGATTTTGCTCATGATTATGGAGTTTTGCTTAAAGATGGCCCCCTTGAAGGGATTACAGCCAGGGCTATTGTGGTGCTTGATGAAATGAATCGAGTCCTTTACAGTGAGCTTGTCAGTGAAGTCGGAAATGAGCCCAACTATGAAGCTGCTTTAGAGAATTTAGCATAAACGGGAGTCCATATTGCTTCATCTATTTCCTTTGACAGATCGTTTCCTGTTGCAGCTTTTAAAACAGTGACTGCAATTTCCCGGCTAATTTTTCTAAGATCTGTTAAAGGAGGAAAGAGGAGACCATCACGATCTTTTTTCATTGGAGAATAACTAGCTAAAACTTTTGCTGCGATCGGAAAAAGGTGGTTAGGTATTTCCTTAAGCTTTCCTGTAATAGCTCCTAACCCCATCCCAGGAAAAATGTAGACATTATTGCACTGAGCTACAAGACGTCCATTAACCGGAGGAAATGGGCTTCCTGTTGCGACAATAGCTTCACCTTGACTCCATTTAAACAGGTCTTCTGGGCATGCTTCTGCATGAGACGTAGGATTTGAGAGAGGAAGAATGATAGGCCTTTTCACAAGAGAGCTCATCAAAGTCACAATCTCTTCTGTAAATGCCCCTTTTTGAGCGCTCGTACCGATTAAAATAGAAGGTTTCGCATATTGAATTACCTCTTTTAGTTGAGGAGTTCCCTTTAAAGGCCAGTCTACTTTTTTTGTAAGTCCACCAACATCGATGATGAAAAGATGCTTCTCCGCTTCTTCCTGTGACATCCCCTCATTTTTCATCGCTTCAATGAGCATTTCAGCAATCCCCTGTCCTGCGGATCCTCCGCCAAAAATGCAAATATTTTGCTCAATCAGCTTTCGACTCGTTGCCTCTAAGCCAGCTAGAATAGCTGCTAAAGTCACTGCTGCAGTCCCTTGAATATCATCATTAAAAGATAGAATTTCATGCCTGTATTTTTCGAGAAGGGGCCTTGCATTTTGTTTAGCAAAATCCTCCCATTGAAGAAGCACCTGAGGGAATCTTTTTTTTATCGCTTTAACGATCTGATCGATAAAGATAAAATACTCTTCTCCGCGAATCCTTGGATGTCTCCATCCAATATAAAGGGGGTCGCTCAGAAGTTTTTCATTGTCCGTGCCGACATCAATAAATACAGGATGGATCCGAGAGGGATGGATACCTCCAAAAAGGGTATAGAGATTAAGTTTGCCTACAGGGATAGCCATTCCTCCCACTCCAACATCGCCCAAACCGAGAATCCGCTCCCCATCTGTGATGACAATGACATCGATCATTTCTTTAGGAATATTATTCACAATTTCATTGATCTGCTCTTTAAATGGGTAGCTAAAATAGGTACCTCGATGCTGAGTGTAAAGATAACTGTAGCGAAGAGAAACGTCTCCGACTGTGGGCGTATAGATGTAGGGCATCATTTCTTCGATATGCTTAAGCACTAAATGATAGTACAGCACTTCATTTCGATCTTGGAGGGCATTGAGAAAGATGTATTTAGAAAGATCACTGCAAGCTTCCATGAAATTTTCATAACGGCGCTTAGCCTGATCTTCAATTGTGGAAACTTCACAAGGAAGGAGGCCAAGTAAGTGAAGTTCCCTCCTTTCTTCTTCTGTAAATCCAATTCCCTTATTCAGGAGAGGGTCATTTAAAACCTCAATCCCCTTTAATGAAGTTTCGACATATTCAGTGCCGTTTCGAGTACATCGCTTAATTTTGCTCATAGACTGGATCGTAACTTGAGAAGTAATATATTACAACACTCATCCAAAGAGCGATTACTCCACTTGAGACGATTCCCTAGTCTAAGGTGGTTAAAAGCGAAGATCTTTTTGCATCCAACGTAGAAATTTGCTGAGACAGTTCTTGAATCTGCTGAGATAGTTCTTCTATCTGCATGTTTTGTCTGCGATCAACACGAGGACGTATGCTCGTCTCTTCCCGTTCTTTATGCTGCGCCACCTGAGCTTTTAACTGCAATTTTTGTTTCACTAACCTTTCAATTCGAGCATCTATTTGCACAAATTCCTCATAGATTTGTTGCATTGCCTGCTGCTGATCCCCATAACCATTAGTCATAAAAGACAACAGAACTAAAGAGAGTAAAAATATGCGCATAGTTTTTCCTTTTTGTTTTAATTTTTAACGACGTGAAATGTTGAGTGCGCGTAAGAGGGCGATAACAGTTGAAATATGAAGCTGTTTTTTTGGAAAAAGTAAATAGGAGGATCTAAGTTCAGGATCAAATTTTCCCCAAAAAACTTCATGCCCATCTAAGTAACATATCTTTTTTAAAGCTTTAAACGTCAATCTTGCTAAGGCAGTCATGATTTTTCCAAAATCTGTAATTTTTCCAAGTGTTTTAGCTGGCACAGGTCCTATTAAAACAAAACGACAGTTTTCTTTGGCTAATGTTTGCAACGCAGAAACCACGAGATGCTCTGAAAGCCCAGAAGGGGTTTCCTTAGAAATCATCACATTATTAAGTAACCATCCCCCTCGAGATTCAAGTTGATTGAGCAGGACAAATCCAATGATTTTCCCTGCATGGAGGGCATAAAACCACCGTTTTCCTTGACGATCCTTAAATAAATTTGGAGTGCATAAGTAAATTTGGATTCCTTTCCTATTCTGTATCCATGTAGTGGCAATTTCTTCTATGGAAGCCTCTACCGTTGGATCATCCCCCATATATTCTTGGATTTCAATTCCCTGGCGAGAAGATTGTCGAATCTTCTTGCGCAATAAAGCAGACTGAGGCTCTACATATTTGAAGGGATCAAGAACAAATTTCCTTCCAAATTCGATTAAAGAAAATGACAGATGTTCTGAAGCTAAGTTCGCGAATTCTTCAGAAACAATGATATAGACTACCTTGAGTTTTCTTTCTAGGCAGTATCTTTCAAACTCCTTAGCTAGCCCAATTTTATTAGCAGAATTGCACACAGGATCTCCACAAACAACGGCATTCCCTAATTCAATGCGATAGCCAATGAATCCTTCTATATGAGGAACGGAAAAAATTTGAGTTGTTTGATCAAGAAGGCCATCTGTATTAATACAGGCCCATTTACGCACCAGTTTTACTAACTGAAGTCTATCCAAAAAGTTACAAGATACAATTGAATCCATTAACGAAGTCGTAACAAAATAACATTAATTTTGTCAAATATTTTCTCATTAACATTCTTAATTCATTCTTTAATTATACCCAAACACCCCTCAGTCTCATGCACTTTTGTCCTTGCCTCTGCCATATACTGACCGATACTTTGAGTCAGGCGGTCCTGACAAAAAAGGTAACCGGGCTGTGCATTTGAATATTTCATTTTAATGGGATTCGAAATCAAGGCCCGAATCAATCTGGGTCCGGATCCAGGCATTCCTGCATGAGCGACCTTTCTGTTATCCACGAGGAGAATATCTCCTTTCTGCCAGAGGGTCGAACAATAGAATTGTCGCATTAAGTGGGCAAGATGATCAATATCTTTTTCTGAAAAACAAGAATTCACTTTGATGAAATTTCCCTCTAGTTTTTCAAATGCCCTATCTGTTTTCCATTTTGATACCCCTATTTGAAATAGCTCTTTGGGGGAATGAAATAAAGAAGCAAAAAACACAAAAATATTTTCTATGCTCTTAAAAATGGACGGGGGTAATTTCCAGACAAACCTATGCCAAAACCAAGTATTACCCTGATAATCTTCCAAAAAACATTTGCGCAAAGCTTTATCTAAGGTCGGCAAAGAAAATAAATTGATTTGCAGCGTTTTCTTCTGAGTAACAGGATGAAAAAAAACGCTCGGTTTATGCATGAGGATCAGTTTATCTTCTCCTTTTCCAACAATTGGCAAATCAAAGTGGTGGCAAATATCTTCAACTGTTTTTCTGGAGATTTTGTATCTATCGGCAACGTCGCTAATCAACCATTTTTCGACGAAGTAAGGGGTATTTTCTAATTTCTTTTTAAGTTCATCATCAAGATGATCATACACCTTTTCCATATTGACAAGGCCTGTTTCACCACCGAGTATCGAAGGCTTTAAGCAGCAAAATGAAATAAATTCAGGAACGTCAGGTGTATAATAATTTTCAGTATGAAATCCTCCGAGGTAGAGAGTGCCGCCGGTTTTATAAATCGTATTCGTGTGCAAAACATATTTCAGATTATCAACTCTCTCCCGTCCATGTTCGGACATAAATGCTTCGCTTATACCATGTAACCCCTCGATACTGAGTATGGTATTTTCAAAATCACTATCGGAATGAATCTCAAAGCCTCGAAATAACAGGGCCCCATATTTTGCAACATCCTCCAATAGATGTTCTGAGTTCGATTTAAGAAAATCCTGCAAAAATTTAGGACTAGCATATTCTTTTGCTTCGAGCACCAGTGGCATGTTAGTTTCTAGCGAAGTAATAAGTCGTTCGTCTGCACGTAAAAATCTGGTTGTCACTCCATCATAGCTATTGGACAGCTCGCTACTCTCCAAAGAGTAAGTCAATCCCATTGCTAATATGAAGAATAGAGTTTTCATAAAAATGCCCCCCAAATAATGCACCATTTATAGGCAAACAAGTTGAAGAAGAACGATAAGAATAAACTGAGGCGTTTAGCTTATTTCTTCACATCTAATTTTGCTCATAGACCGGATCGTAACTTGAGAAGTAATATATTACAATACCCATCCAAATTGCGATGACTCCAAAAGTCATCCATGAAATAAAAGATTCGAAATAGATGAGCTGAAGAAAAATAACGCCGAGGGAAGCAACAGCTCTCGCAGTTCTATAGGCAAAAACATCGATAATCGCTTTGGCCTGAAATTTTTCCTCTTTTTTAAGCGGGATGTAGAGCATTTCTGTTAAAATTCGAAAAATAGAGTGATCAAATGACTTAATTGTCGAATAGGAGTAAGCAAAGAGATTAAAAGAAGGGATCATGAGACAGAGGGAGGTGTTTACAAAGAGCATTCCAGGAATGAATAAATGACCGCCCCTTAACCCAATAAATTTGACAAGAAGAGAACTTCCTGCAAGTTGAAGGAATAGGGTGACAAAATTAATGACTCCAAAAATTCTTCCAGTAAAAGCTGTTCGAATATCTTGAATGGGATATTCCTCCGCAATCGCTGTATTAAACTGGTACTCTAAAAAAGTGGAGGCCATTTGCATGAGAACGACGAGCATTAAAATACACTGAAGAGGTGGTGAGCGGTAAAGCAACGCCAGTCCCCCCACTTCACGACTTGGAGTGATATGAATTTTTTCAACCTCTCTGAGCATCAAAGTATAAAAGAGGATAAAGCAGGTATAAATGGGAAGGGTTAGGAGCAGGAGATGCTGAGAGCCTACCGAAGTTGCGAGAAACCCTGTCATCCCGCTTCCGATAACCGAGCCTACCCCACCAACTGCGAAAAACAGCCCATACAAGTACTTGGCTCTTTTGAAATCAATTTTTGAATGAATCACAGACCACAGTTGCTGAAACATCAAAAGGACGTAGATGTCTTTAAAGGCAAAATACACAAAGGGGGCGCTTGCGGTCTCCTTTAAAAAAAAGGCAGCCCATATATTGACTCCGATGACGACAGAGGTTGAGATTAGAAAAACTTTTAAACATCCCCATCTTGAGACAAAATAATTATACAATGAAACGATAAGGAGGTTAAGGGGAATCATGGCAAGCCAAGCATAAGGAAGTAGAGCGGCTCCATAGCAATCGATAAAGATAGAGGTACTTACAGGCCTGACGATGGAGAAATCCCAGGTAATACAGAGGCCAGAAAGCATAGCAAAAATGATAAAACGCAACATAAGCTTGAGCCCCATTATGGCAGAAAACACAAACAAGCTCAAGAATGGGTTTTTGACAATACCTGATTTTAAGAATGTAACACAGAGGCGCAGGGGCACAAAGACGCAAAGGGGGGAATGAAGTGTTTATGGTGGACTATTAGGAGGCTTTGTTGCCTGTCGTATTAACGGTTTGAGTTCTTTATTAGGGTTCTGCAAAAACAGCGAACCTTCAAAAAAATATTTTAGAAGAACTGATCTATCTCTTAGCTGTAGCCTAAGAAAAATCCTAAAGTCGAGCCTGTATTCTCTAGTGAAATTTTGTGAACGGGTGGTAGAAAATATTTCCTCCGATTTTTCAGATTGTTGCGGTATAATCCATTTGAAATTACCCATTTTTATATTGGAAAGTAATTATTTAAAAGAAGATTAAGAAAATGGAAAATAAAGAGTCTTACTGGACTATTTGTCCAAAATGTTATGGACGTGGCAAAAAAAACCTAAAGCTCCGCAGACAAGCAAAACTTCGCTACCAAATAGCAATGAAGGAATTTGAAAAAAATAAGGGTGAAGGACATGCTGCAGTTCGCCCTAAAATTACTCAATATTTATGCGATCATTGCAGTGGATCTGGCCTGATTCCTACAACGAGTCACCCCATAGCAGACAGAGAAAACTATCCACATGTAGCAATTATTGGTGCAGGTATCGGAGGTGTGGCGCTCGCTGTAGCTTGTTTGCATCGTGGCATTCCATTTACCCTTTATGAGCGCGATAAGAGCTTCGATACAAGGGCTCAGGGCTATGGACTGACCTTGCAACAAGCAAGTAACGCAATTAAAGGATTGGGTCTTTTCTCTTTAAAAGATGGGAGTCATTCCACACGTCATGTAGTGCATACTACAGAAGGAAAAGAAATTGTTGAATGGGGAAGGAGGACACATTCCAACACCCAAACGTCTCCAAAGCGTATCAATGTGCACATCCCAAGGCAGTCCTTGCGTTTAGCATTGCTTGAGCAATTGGGGGGCCATAATGGTGTGGAATGGGGGCATCGATTAGTTGGTGTTAAACAATGTGAAGATAAAAGTGTTGAACTCAGCTTTCAAGTGAACGGAGAGATGAAGAATGCTAAGGCAGATTTGGTTGTGGGTGCCGATGGTGTTCGTAGTGTGGTGCGCAGCTTAATTATTGGTGAAGATGTTACTCCCTTACGTTACCTGGGTTATATCGTCATTTTGGGTATTTGTTCTTTAGAAGCTCTGAATGGTCTTGAGAGTCCCTTACTCGACTTAAGCACCGTGTTTCAAACCGTCAATGGCCATGAGAGACTCTACGTGATGCCCTACTCTTTAGACTCGGTCATGTGGCAATTTAGTTTCCCTATGCCTGAAGAAGAAGCTAAAGCCTTGAGTGCACAAGGAGCTCAGGCACTTAAAGAAGAGGCGTGTCGTAGAACAGAGTGGCATAAGCCCATCCCTCAAATTTTATCAGCAACCCTACCGGCACAAATTTCAGGTTATCCCGTGTACGACCGGGAATTACTGAGGTCGGAATTATTGGAAAAAGCTGGGGCTTGTACTTTGATTGGAGATGCAGCTCACCCTATGAGTCCTTTTAAAGGACAAGGTGCAAATCAGGCTCTCTTAGATGCGCTATCACTGGCTCGTCACATGTCAATAGCATGTACTCCCCTGTCTAAATGGAGAGAGACCGGATTAAGAGAAATTGTACTCACTGAATTTGAAGAAGAAATGTTAGCTCGTAGTGCTTCTAAAGTGAAGGATTCCGCTGAGGCTGTGGAATTTCTACATTCCAAAGGTGTGCTACGCGAAGGTGATGGCCCCAAAGAACGGTATTTACGAAGAGACAATCTGTAATCAAGTTTGATTACTTAATGTGGGTCGGTCAAAGATTCTAGTGCAAACAGTGTAACTTCCCCTTGCTCTAGAGAAGAAAAGTTCTATATAATTCCCCACTCTATGACTATCATTAAAACAACCAGACTCCTACTGCGCCCTTGGAAAGAAGAGGACCTGGAGCCGTACGCAAAGCTAAATAGCGATCCTCGCGTCATGAAATATTTCCCTTCTATACT
>JAGOSM010000101.1 GCA_018062315.1 Simkaniaceae bacterium
AGCGGTATAAAGAAGGTCAACTCCATGGCAAGCAGGAATATTACTTTTCAAATGGGATTCCTAAATCCATGATGCATTATTTAGAGGGAGAACTTCATGGAGAAGTTGCCCTTTATCATCCGTCTGGTAAAGTAAAGCGGACGATTTTATTCGATAAGGGCCGGCTACTCGATGAGTCTATGTCTTCATGAAAGATACCCGGGTCTAGCGTTCCTTCTCTCCCATTTTCCTTATTCAAAAAAAGAAAGGATTTTTCATCTTGAGAGGGAACTTCCCTCTCTTAAAGAGATTGAGGTTGTTTATCTCAATGGATTGGAGTCCCTCTCTCTTTACCCCTCTCTTTATTCTTGGTTAAATGAAAATCCAGAGAGGGATCTTGTCCTCATTGAGGATGATTTAGGGAATCTTGCGATGTTTCTTGAGAGGGAAGAGGCTGAGTTGATGCTATCGCACCCCCAGGCCCACCTCAGATTTCTCCTTGAGGGGAAGACAAGGGAACAACTCTATGAGGAGCTTGCTCAAGAATTTCCTTTTCGCAAGATAGAGGTGCTGGGGGATGAGCAGATGGCTCTTGCTCTCATGAGAAAGACGACAGTTGCAGAAGCTCTTTTTGCAGAAGATCTGTGTTACCATCGTATTTGCGAAAATCTGTGGCGTAATACTGTGTATTTTAGAGACGCCTATGATGGAGATTGTCTTGACCACTGTTTTCAAGGCATTCCTGCCATCATTTGCGGGGCGGGCCCTTCTTTGACAAAAGAGATCCCCCTTTTAAAAGGATTGACAGATCGAGCGCTGATTTTTGCTGGGGGATCGACTATGACAGCCCTTTCTAAAGGAGGAGTAAGGCCCCATTTTACGTTTGCTTTAGACCCCAATCCTCAGGAAGTTGAGAGATTACAGGAAACTCAGACCTTTGAAGTTCCCCTTTTTTATGGAGGACGGGTCAAGCCTGAAATTTTTTCTCTGATCAATGGGATGAAGGTGTATTTGAGGACTCATACAGGGGGGAGTTTTGAAGCCTATTTGCAACAAACATTAGAGCTTGGAGAAAGAGAGTTCTCTTCAGAGTTTGATCAAGAAGCTCTTTCTGTGACGACAAGTTGTTTATCGATGGCCGTTCGAATGGGGTGTAACCCGATCATTTTTGTCGGGGTAGATCTTGCTTTTACAGGGGGGGAGAGTTATGCCCCTGGAGTTATTTCTGACCCTCATATTCAAATAGAAAGCCTTCTAAAAGAGGTTAAAGCTTCTGAACGGCTGCTCGAGGAAGTAGGTCATAATGGCCAAAAAGTGTATACCCTGGTGAAGTGGATGATGGAAAGCCATGCAATGGCTTCTTTTATGAAAAAGCAGCCCAAGATTCAGTTCATTAATGCCACTTCTGGGGGATTGGGGTTTGATGGGATTCCTTACCTTCCTCTTCAAGATATTTCATTCGGATGTTCTCAAGATTTAGAGGGACTTGTGCATGCTGTACTCATCCAACGCCCTATTCGATTGGAAGAAGAGAGGTTATCTGAAGTATTAGCCTCTATGAAAGAGAGTTTAGATAGGTGTCTTGTTCTTGTAGAAGAAATGAGACAGGATCCTAAAAAAGAAATTTACCTCCTGTATGATATAGAAGAGGAAGAGGGGTTTAAGGTGATCCTTTTTCCTATTTTTCATGCAATAGAGAGGATGGCTAAAAGAAAATATCGAGAAGATATTAATAAACAAAAAGAATCAAAGTGGAATTATTTAAAGAGTATTATTGAGTATTTAATGCAAATTTCATAGGGTGAAAAAAAAAGGGGAGAGCTTTATGGATTTGCTTGCGAGGGGATCGGAGGTATTATTAGATGTTAAAGCGAAGGGGCGTCCTTGGACGAGGTTCTGGGCGCGGATGTTAGATTACTTGATTTTTCTATTTGTTATAGGGGTTTTATCTGCGATTTTTAATATCTCTTTTCCAGGAGTGCCCCCTCTTTATTCGGCGATTTTTCTCTTATTTTTATGGGTCTTTGTAGAGTCTTGTTTAGTATGTACTTGGGGGACAACTCCGGGGAAATCGTTGTTTTGCTGCTGTGTGAGAACAAGTGAAGGGAAGAAACTTTCGTTCATTCAGGCATTAAACCGAAGTTTTGGGGTTTGGTGGATGGGAATGGGGGCAGGGATTCCGATCATTATTCCGATTACCATGTTAATAGCGTCTGTAAAATTATCAAATTGCCATATTACGACATGGGACAGGACGGGTCATTTTGTTGTGGAGCACCGACCTGTGGGTATCGTTCGGATCGTGGTAGCTATTTTACTTTTTGGGTTTATTTCTTTATTGCTTTATGGTGCGGGAAGTGGATCGTTTGAAGGATAAGAAATCTTTCCATAGCATTCATGAGTTCTCTTGCGTTGCCTGGCCAGGTGTATTCTAAGAGGGTCTTTTCGATAGAAGGGGAGAGATCTGGAATTTCCATCTGATTTTTTACAGCAGCGAGCTGCAGGAAATGGCGAGCTAGGGGGAGGATATCTTCAGGTCTTTCTCTTAAGGGGGGCAGATAGATGGGGATGACATTGAGTCTATAGTAGAG
>JAGOSM010000057.1 GCA_018062315.1 Simkaniaceae bacterium
TGCGATGGGGGATCCCATTTAGTCTCATAGACATACCGAAATTGACTTAAAAGAACCTTCAACTAGCCATAAGATGCTTAACATTAACATACTGCTGATTGGATATTGCTTTTCTTTCTGATGTTTTATATAATAAATATCAAATTAATAACAATTTTCTATTTAACATGATTAATACACGAAATTTTACCACTTTAAATAATTTAATTGACCATTTGGAGTCTTCTATAGACTACATTCCTTCAATCGTGGATGTACAAGGAGATGAATCACTACAGCCCCTTCTAGATAAAGTATACCGTGCTGTATGGAAACGGTCTGGAAAACCCGATTATTTGGAGTTTGGCCAACATGCATTTTTTAATCATTATGGACATACAACGAGTCATGCCATCCGCATTCAAGCGCTTTGTGATGTGATTGTAAAAACCAGATATGAGTATTCTACCCATGAGGGAGATGGGCAAGCAATTGTGGTTCAAACGTTGAAGCGATGGATTCAACAGATTGACCCTATGATGGAGGTAGCTAATGACCCTCTTGCTCTTCAAACCTTCCCCTCATGGCATTTCGAACTACAAGATTTGCTCGCAATGTTTCAAGGAGAATCAGATGAACGCCTAATACGCCAAGCGACATGTGGTCGTATACATGCAGCTTATACTGATATTCCAAAGGCGATACAGAACAAAACGAATCTTCACGTGCATCACCGTTTTGTAACAAAACTACCTAATATTTGGCATGCACCCTGTTTTACATCTATAGAAAATGTCCACATAGGAGGTAACCGTCTAAAAAAACTCCCCTCCTCATTTTCTGCAATGAGTCATATAAATCACTTGTCATGCGGGCTCAATGAATGGAAAAAGTTGCCTGAAACTATCTCTCATCTAAAAATTCAATACCTACACGTAACGTATTGCCCTCATTGTGACGATGATTGTTTTGATGATTGGAAAATAGATGCTCCCTTTTTTGAATCCATTCAACGCTTGTTCATAGGATCTCAACTCACCAAGGTTCCTGTAGCAATACAGTCTATGAAAAATCTCCAAGACCTCTGTCTTTCCAATAATAAAATTGCCCTATTACCTCGTTGGATGTTCCCAATAAAAATCAAGCAGCTGTCTTTAGATATTGATACATTGATTATGCCTCAATTTTTAAGAAACGAAACATGTAATTGGAGAAATCGTTCCAATCTGGAAGAAATCATCGATGAATTGGCAGTCACTAGCCTTATTCAAGATAGACACGGAGGACAACATCCAACATTTATCTCTCCATCTGATTTAAAAAAGGACTGTGAATCTTTTTTAGCTGACTTGCCTATATCCTATCGTTGCAGAACTCATTATTCAGTAGACATGATGATAAAACAATATGCTATCCATCCAGAGCGGTTGGAGCGCGATCAACAACTTTCTGGCAAGGAAGAATATGGATATGGAGGGATGCGTCATTGGAAGGAGTTTTTATTTTTAAATTCTACACTCCCCTTGTATCGATTATTAGCTCCCAGTCTAGAAAACAGGTTAATCGTCATTAAAGGGATGGTTACAGACGATGGTATTGGGGATTATGCCCATATGCGTCAAGCACAAGCCACCATACGCCAGGCCTTCTCTACATGGAATGTAATGATTGTAGCCGAAGTTGAACATCTATCAAAGAGAAAGAGAGCATTTCCTGCTCAGGATTCAAACTCAATTTTTTATGGAATTACTTCCCCTCGTTCGATTGAGCATCCTGCGATATCTCTCGAACAAGAATACACAGAGCAGTTGGATGCAGCACAAAAGCTTGTTGCGGACGCTCATTTTGTCATTGATATGCCTCATATGAGTTTTAATTGCTTATTATGTCCAAAAGAAGATGCAGAGAAGATTGAAGAATATACTGCATGTGGATTTATAAAGAAGAATATAGCTCCCCAAGAAAGAAGAAAACCGCATTATCATATGGGAGTAGGGGCACTCGCATATGGACTTCTCTTACCATCGCCTTTAAAAGAGGAGGAAAAATCACTCTCTTTATTAGAAGAACCCTTGCATACATTTTTAATGGGGGAGAAGAGCGCAGAAACCTATGTTGAAACAACCACACTATGTTTTGGTTATGTCATCGAACCTTTCCGATATATTCTTAATTGTTTTGCAGCAACCAAGGAAAGTGACAAACCGCTTGATCTTATTGTCATGATGAAACAAGACAATTTTTTTGCTCCTTTTATAAGAGAAGGGATCTCTTTTTTTAAAACCCTAAATATTCAAACAATTGAATATTATACTCGAGACGAAGAGGGGGCGATTGTTTTAAGAGAAAGAACAGATATTCACGAGACGGGGAAAACAGTTCGAATCATCTGTCCAGGTCGTATTAAGGAACATCGGGATCTGCGCATTCTAATGGCACATTCCTTACTCACAGGCACTAGAGGAGATGTCAGCTTATCGGAGGCGATAAGCGAAGGAAGGTTGATTGATTATGATATAGAGGTATATAAAAACAACTTTTTTCATTCTTTGATTCAATATATCTCATCGCAATGTAATGCTCCAATAGTCGTTAAATATTTTAATTTGATCTATAAGCAACAACAGAAGCTGCAACGCAGAGAGTTTCGACATCTAAGTCTTGAAAAGAAAATGAGTCTGTTACTACAGGATGATGAATTTTTAACGTCCCTAACGCAACTAGGATCATTGGTGCAAAACCCTCAGTTAAAGATTGAGATGGAACAGGTTTTATCAATGATTCGAGAGACTTATCAATTTAATGAAGTCTTGGTTGATCTATGTCATCGTCATATTTTACTGAAGCAACACCCTGAGTTAGCAGCCCAAGAAAAACAGATACGGGAAGCCTTTCTTAAAAGAAAGATCTCATTGTCTCAGGCTACCATGACTCTGAAAACCCTTATATCCATTCGAAACTCAGGTGATTAAGGAATTCTTAATTCGGGATCCACTGCAGATTCAAACAGCGCAGAACCAACTTTTTGATAAGGAGCCCCAATGCTAATATTTCCACGCCCAGCTCCATACACTGGATACATCCTGGTTACCACAAACCCTCTTCCTCTCCTTTACTTATTGATAAATCGATTTCAGGGCAGAGATCTACGAACTTTTGGTCAATCTTACTACCCTCTATCACCCACTCCGGTATCTTCCCCATCTTTCCAGTAGGAGCGCGTGTTACCGGCTCTCCAGGAACAGTGTGCTTCATCTCATGTTCATGAGAATCATAGTACTGGGCCTGCGTTTGCCGTGTCTTTATTTCTAGGCGAAGAACAGCAGTCAGCTGTTCTATAAGAGTCCATTGTTCCTCTATCTGAGATTGAAGTTCCTCTCTATCTACCTTCAGTGCTGCCACATGTTTCTCTAAACGAGTCACTCTATGAGTAAGACCTATTGATGCAGGTCTTGTAGACCGCCGTGCTTGATTCGATGCAAAAACTATAGGCTGACCTAACGCTGCGATGCGCGCCTCTAACTCAGCCACACGACGCCTTCTCCCTGGAGACATCCCGGCGATATCTGCAGGACTGATACTTATTACCATGCGTTTCTTTCCTTTTCCTGTTTACGGCTGATATTTTTGATCCATTTTTTCAGAAGAGGTCCATTCAAGCCGCCGGAGATCACTTACCAACCTCTGATTTTCAGCACGAAGAGCATCCAAGCTTCTTCGGAGAACGCTCACGAGCTCCTCTAAATATGCCACTCTATGCGAAAGTGTTTTTCCTGCACTTCCCTTCTCCTCACATAGTCGATAAATTGTAGAGACTCTACTACCATCAAGGGTTATATTTGTTGCCATACGGATCTCTCCTCTTTTTAAAAAAGGATATGTGATTCAAAAAATATAAAGCAATTGTTAAGACAACTATTTTTTTTCTGGATACTTGATGCGCAGATGGCGCGTCACGGTAAGCGTTTTAATGATCGTATGTTTGACAATGCCGAGCTCTTGAAAGGTAAGGGGACTCTGATCAAACTGCCCTTCTTCTGCCTTCCCCTGAATTAACCGATCAACCAGCTCTCTAATCGACTCTTCATCTACCTCATCCATAGAACGGGATGCAGCTTCAATGGTATCTGCAATCATAATGATCGCCGATTCCTTGGTGCGGGGTGTAGGACCAGGATAACGGAACTGTTTTTCGTCCACAGCATCCACATCGCCCCCCATCTGCTCCACCTGTTTACAATAAAAATAGTAAACAAGCGTCGTCCCATGATGCTCTACAATAATATCAATAAAGCTCTGCGGCAATCCATGTTTTTTTGCAAGAACAGCTCCCTCTGTCACATGGGCAATAA
The DNA here is from genome assembly GCA_018062315.1 of Simkaniaceae bacterium. GTDB lineage: Bacteria > Chlamydiota > Chlamydiia > Chlamydiales > Simkaniaceae > JAGOSM01. Next base: position 4,332 of record JAGOSM010000057.1, read on the forward strand.
TCACTTGAGCTGACTCAACGGGAGTCAGTAACTGATGAATATTAAATCCCCCCATCTGATTCTCAGTAAAATAATGGGGATTAAACAGCTTCCCAATATCGTGATAAAGAGTAGAAACGCGGCAAAAAAGACCATTGGCCCCAATCGCCTGAGCAGCCGCCTCCGCTAAAGAGCCTACAACGAGGCAATGCTGATATGTCCCGGGAGCCTCTAGAGTCAGTCTGCGGAGAAGTTCATTATTCGGATCCATATACTCCATAAGAGTAATGTCGGTCATCACATTAAAAAGCGACTCAAGTACAGGCAGCAATCCTACAACGAGGACAGCAATCCCCAGCATAAAAATCCCTGTACTAATGAAATCTGACACATTACTCGGGTCCCAAAACTGATTCTGACTGAAGTTGTAAATGAAAAAAATGGGGATAATAGATAACCACACCTTAGCGCAAACCCCAAATACCTCTTTCCTTTTCCTTAAATTTTGGGCACTGAGGATGGCAACAATCCCTGTAATTAAGTTGGATACAATAAATCGACTATGATCCACTGCCAGAGAAAGACCTAAAACCACTGCCAAAATACATGTCGTAAAAAGAGCCACCTCTATGTCAATTAACACACAAATTAAAATGGCAGCCATAGGGACAAATAACGGAAATCTTACATTATCGAGCAGCTGATTTGCATCGCTAATCAGAACATACTCAGTCGCTTTCGTCAAAATCAGAGTGGTAATGATAATAGTGGCATATAGGGCAATTTTATCTTTAGAGAAATAGAAAGACTTGTGGTGTATATAATAATAATACCCGCCCAGCAACATGATAATAAGTGCATAAGCAAGGCTACTAATAATGGTAAGAGGAGCCCATAAATTTCGCCTTTCGGCCATGGTATCTCTCATTGCCTTTAAAATAGTAATATGCCGACTTGTAACCTGCTCCCCTTGGTTAATAATCCGAGCCCCTGCTTTAAATTTAACAATTTGGCTCGGAATTTCACTTTCAACTAGAGAGCGTACCGCCCTTTCTGTATCGGGATCTTTAACAACATTCCAGTCCTGTCCCTTGAAAAAAGCGATGAGATAATTGATACTTTCAGGATGGCACGAAGTATGCATTTCTAGATTTTTAGCAGCCTGATTCCACATATCAGGAGGAAAAGTCACTCCCGCGTCTTTTTTGGTATAGGTGAAGTACAATTCTGAAGGAATATGGAGCGACTGGATCTTACTTAGGGTCCGTTCATCGGTAAACCGAAAACTCTTTAGCGTCTTTTGGAGCGCATCTGCCCCTCGATACATTTCATCGAAAGTGGTCCTGGGTAACTCTTTCCTCCATCGACTATTATGAATGAGATAATCCTCAAAATTGAGGCGAGCCTCTTTCAGTTGACGGGGATCGATCGAATAAATCGTATCAATATCCTTCAACCCTTGCTGCCGCAAAATTACCGTTTCTTCTTCATCAGGAAACTCAAAATCGACCTGCGCTACCACATAATTTTTAGCAATAGCATCAAATTCGAGCATCTCAATTCTCACTTCTCGAAAATGAAGAAAAGAGGCAAGCGCCAAAAATAAAAGCAATCCAGCGCAAAATCTAGATCTTAAGTTACTATCTTTCAATCTTTTAAAAAAACTCCCTGAGTACTACCCTTGTTCAGCGGCATCCGCCATAGACCTTTTCCTTCTCTTATTTCACAGTCTAACATAAACTTAAATTCATGGACAAATATCATATCACTCCACGAAAGTATCGACCAAAAACGTTTAGTGAAGTCATTGGACAAGATGCTACAACGAAAACTTTAAAAAATGCCATCCGTACAGGCCACCTTTCTCACGCCTATCTCTTCTCGGGCACTCGGGGAACTGGAAAGACAACCCTTGCCCGGATCTTTGCAAAAGCACTGAACTGCATCGAGCGGCAAGGGGAAGAGCCTTGCAATGTTTGTACCAGTTGCCTAGAAATTTCCCAGGGGGCTTCCCTCGACGTAATCGAAATCGACGGAGCTTCCAATCGAGGTATTGAGGACATTCGACAAATTACAGAAAATGCAGGATATGCCACCGCTTCTGGTAAAAACCGGATTTATATTATTGATGAAGTGCATATGCTCACGAAAGAAGCTTTTAATGCCCTTCTAAAAACATTGGAAGAGCCCCCTCAAAATGTGAAATTTTTCTTTGCAACAACAGAACCACATAAAGTGCTACAAACGATCTTAAGTCGGTGTCAAAGATTTGACTTAAAACGGATTCAAGACTCCGCTATTGTGTCATCGCTTAAAAACATTGCGGATGCTGAAAGTATTTCCATTGAAGATAAAGCCCTTGAGCTTATCGCTCACCTCAGCGAAGGCTCTTTACGGGATGCGCAATCCCTTTTTGATCAAATGGTGTGTCTCGGAGAGCAACCTATTACCGCTTCACTTGTTCAGGAAACCTTGGGACTTCCCTCCGAATCACTCCTCAAAGAAGTAGAAGCAGCCCTCCTATCTGGGAATATCGGTGAAGCAAAGCCCCTTACAGACAAGCTGTATGCCTCAGGGAAAGATCTCACCGCATTTCTAGAAACCCTAGCCTCTTATTTTTTAGGCAAAACCCCCTTTTCTAGAGGACAAGTCTTAGACAGTCTCAATCTCATTACAACGGCCCTCAGCGACATCTATAAAATTCCATTTAAAAAAATTCATATAGAAATTCTCCTGACCTCCTTAATTGCCAATCTGCACAAACCTTCCATTCACACCCTTGTCGAACGGTTAGAGGCACTTCAACAGAAAGCCCCGACCCCCTCGGTACCTCCTCAAGAAAAAGTGGAACCCCAACCCATCCCCCCACCAGCTCCTGCTCCTGTTGTTCAAAAAAATGATTACGACAGGCTCCTCCAATTCACAGCGGTTGAACTAAACGGGTCTATACTGAAATAGGAAAATTAGGTAGAATAGGACCCATGGCAAGTGGATTTAAAAAAATGAAAAAGCAAGCTCGTCAACTTGAGGAGCAGCTAAGTAAAATGCAAGATGGCCTGAAGCAAAAACGGGTTGTCGGTCAGGCTGGTGGCGGCCTTGTTGAAATTACTCTTGATGGAGAACGGGCTGTGAAAGAAGTCACCATTAAGCGGGAATGTGTCGATCCAAATGATATTGAAGGGCTCCAAGATTTGATTATCGGCGCCTTTGAGGATGCAGCTATCAAGCTCGGAGAAGAACTCCCCTCAATTCCGTTTGGCTTCTAAAAACCGTAACCGTAACCGCTCCCGTATGCGTAACCAATAAAAGAAAATTTAAAATCGGTTACGCATACGGGAGCGGTTACGGTTACGAAAGAGAGAAATTGGTCGCTATTTTTATCCAAAGTTAACAATAGTCGTTAATGAGAAGGCGGTGCACCCCCTCAGCATCGCTTTCTTGCAATGCCTTTTCAGCTAATTTTTCTGCAGCAGATCGACTGGTTTTCATCACTCCCTTTTGCACTTCCTGAATAAACCGAGGAATGCAAGAGAGTTGTCTCACTCCCAATCCAATTAAAAGAGACGTATACAGGGGATTTGAGGCCATTTCTCCACATAAAGCAACGGGCACTTTGAAAGAACAAACCTGCTTGATCATTCTTAAAACACTCGGATGAAAAGCATGGTAGAGATGATTCACTCGAGGATTCCCTCGGTCTACAGCCAACGTTAGCTGCGTGAGATCATTCGTTCCAATCGAAAAGGCGTCACAGGCTGTTGCAAGTTGATCCGCCATCATCACCGCAGCAGGAGTTTCTATCATCACCCCCAAGGAAAGATCTATCACCCGATTTCCCTTAACTAAAGTAATAAACTCTTTGATTTCTCGAAGTTCTTTAAGATCTGTCACTAAAGGAAGGAGTATCTGCAGCTTTTTTCCCCCTGCAGCATCCATAAGAGCTCTAAGCTGTGTTTTTAAAATCCCTTTTTCTTTTAAAAGAAAACGCATGGCACGGTATCCAAGAGCAGGATTTACCTCTTGAGCCACTCCATTCATTCCCTTATCTCCTCCCACATCAAATAAACGAAAGGTGACAGGGCGTGTCGGATATGCTTTAAACACCCGTTCGTAAATCTCCCTCTGCGCTTCGTAAGAAAAATGGACTAACGCATGGTGGAAAGAGAGGAATTCTGTTCTAAATAACCCAATGCCGTGGGCTCCATACTGCAAAGAACTTTCGAGGTCTTCAAGTGTATCAATATTCGCAAAAACCTGAATCTGTACCCCATCTTTTGTCATGACTTCTTCTTGAGAAAATAAAGCAACGGGAGTTTTATACCTCAAAGAATCAATCAAATTTTGGTATTTTTCCAAGGTCGACTTGGTAGGATCTATAATAACAAGACCTGCTTTCCCATCAACAATCACTTGCGAAGCGGGTGACAGTTTGGAAAGATCAATATTTGTGACAAAAGGAAGCCCTTTTGCTTTCGCAATAAGTACAGCATGAGAAGTCTCTCCCCCAAGCTCAGAAACAAAAGCCTGGACTCTTGCATGACTCGCTTCAGCAGTATCTGAAGGGACAAACTGTTTAGCAAAGACAATGGCACCCTGAGGGATAGAGGGGGATTCTTGTTTGTCAGAAACATTGAGATGCCTTAAAATCCGGTTTGAAAGGTCTTTTACATCGAGAATTCTTTCTTTAAAAAACTCATCTGCAATCGCTTCAAATCGAGATTCATAATCCCGCATTACAGAACTAAAGACTTTCTCTGTATTTTTACGCAGTGCCCGTATTTTCTCTTCAACTAAGGTCGTAATAAAAGGATCTTCAAGCATCTGAATGTGCGTATCAATGATGATGACAGCTTCTC
>JAGOSM010000058.1 GCA_018062315.1 Simkaniaceae bacterium
CTTTGACAAGAAGATTCTCAAGCTTTAAAGAAAGAAGAGAGGAAGTGGGAATATTGAGATGGGCAAAATGGCGAATAGCACTACCAAGCTCTAGAGCTTGGATCCCCGCAACTACCGAACGGTTCTTCAAAAGCTCAAAATAGATGGGAGATTTCAATCCAAGTGTTGGCAGAATAAGAAATTTTTGGCCAAAAAGAGAGCTCTTTTCTCCAAAGAGTTGCCCTTCTAAAGCGGCAAGGAGCTCCTCAAATCGATTGCTGACAAAAACGTACCTCATCTACAATGGAAGTATAAACCATGCGCTTATTTAACAAACTGGGAAAACCGCTAATTTTACAGTGGCTAAAGAAACTTAATGTTGAGAAACACGCTGTCCACTTCCTAAACATCTCCCAATTTTTAGGGGTTATCAATGACAATGTCTTTAAATTTCTTATCGTTTTTCTCTTTATTGACCTAAGGGGAATTAAAGCCTCTAGCGAAATTCTTTTTTATGTGGGGACCGTTTATGTCCTCCCTTTCCTCTTATTTTCCTCCTTTGCAGGGGTTCTTGCCGACTACTTCAGCAAACAGAAACTCATCATTATCCTAAAAGCTGTGGAAGTGGGGATTATGTTCCTGGGGATCATTGCCTTTTATTTCCAAAGCGAATTTGCAAGCTATTCCCTCCTTTTCCTCCTGTCCACCCAAAGCGCCGTATTTGGTCCTCCAAAATATTCGATCATTCCCGAACTTGTCCCTGCAGGCGGGAGCATTTCCAAAGCAAATGGACTGATCACCTCATCCACCTATCTTGCGATCATTGCAGGAACCTTTCTTGCCTCTTTTTTAACACAAATTACAGACCGGAACTTTGTTCTCACAGCAGTCATTTGCCTTTTTGTCGCTATTCTCGGCTACCTTGCCTCCCTGTTTCTTCCCTACACCCAGCCAGGTAGAGGAAAAAGCAAGGTCAATGCCTTTTTTGTATATGACATCTATAAAACACTAAAAAACTGTCGAAAGTCTCCCAACTTACTTCTCTCTGTTCTAGGAGGAGCGTTTTTTCTTTTTATTGGAGCCTTTTTTCAGCTTAATATGATCCCTTTTGCTATCGAAGCTTTAGATCTATCTGAAGTAGGCGGAGGATATCTCTTCCTTACTATTGCGATTGGGATCGCAATTGGAGCCTTTTTAGCAGGGCGCCTATCGAATAAAAAAGTAGAGCTTGGAATCCCCTGCCTTGCGATCATCATCATGACCTTAATTATTTTCTTTCTTGCAACCTTTAGCTCCTCCCTCATCTTTGTCTTGTTTTGCCTCATTATTATAGGGATTAGCGGGGGATTATTTATTGTTCCTTTTGAGACCTATATTCAAACCGAGAGTGATAGCAAAGAAAGGGGACAAGTGGTTGCAGCAAGTAATTTTCTCTCCTTTATCGGGGTCCTTATTGCCCCTTTTATGATCTATCTCTTATCGGGAAAATTGGGATTTACAGCGGCTCATAGCTTTTATATTGTTGGAATTATTGTCTTGATCGTCGCCTTCTTCCTCTTAAGAACCCTTCGCAATTTTTTCTTTAATTACATCTGTCGAACGATCCTATCTCCCTTCTATTCCTACTCTGTTACCCACTTTCCCTTTCATGTCAGCGAACCCATCCTCCTGTTATTTCCAAATTACACCCTTCTCCACCTCCTTATCCTATCTGCCTTTCATCATGATGTTCACCTTTATATCCCCTGCAGTGAAAAAAGATGGTTCCATTTCTTTATGAGGAATTTTACAACGATTCACTTTATCTACACCCTAGATCCCGACCTCTGTTTTCGCCATTACCTGAGAAAAGAAAAAGAAGGGCAAACCTCTTGCCTGATTTTTGCATCTGATACTCCGCCCATTACAACCCTCCCTTATATTACAGAATATGTCTCAGTAGAAACCCTTTCAAAAAAAGAGCAAGCAAGCCCATGCCTCTTTAAAAAACACCTTATCACCCTCTCCCTGTCTAGCAAAAAACCTTAAAGTAAAGCCGCTTTACATTTGCCCCCTTACGAGATAAACTATCTCTCCATGGAAGAATTACTGATTCAAATTGATCGACTTGGAATTAACGGGGAAGGGGTGGGAACCCATGAAGGGTATCGAGTTTTTATCGATGGAGCTCTTCCTGGAGAAACTGTAAAAGCGACGCTCCATCTCAAGAAAAAAAGTTACGCAAAAGGGGTCGCAACAGAAATTCTTCAATCTGCCCCTGAACGAGTCTCCCCGATCTGTCCCGTCTTTGGTACCTGCGGGGGGTGCCAACTGATGCATTTAAAATATGAAGCACAGCTTCAAATGAAAAGACAGCTTGTGGTGGATGCTCTCGAGAGAATAGGCAAACTGAAGGGGGTTACTGTCAATCCCTGCCTCTCTTCTCCTAAAGAACTCCATTACCGAAATAAAATTCAACTCCCTGTCACGCAAAATAAGGCAATGGGACTCTATGAAAAAGGGAGCCACCGGATTGTTGAAATTGAAAAATGTTTTATTCACACAGAAATTGGAGAGGCTGCTTTTTGCAAAGTCAAAGAAGCCCTTCAAAAACAGTCTATTCCCGATAAATTAAGGCATGTGCTGATTAAATCAGCAGTCCATACAGGGGAAGTTCTCATTATTTTTGTGACGGAAGAGGCCCCCTCTGTAGGGCTTACCAAGCTTGCCCATTCTCTTATAGGAGGTTCGATTCGAGGGGTAATCCATAATAAAAATCAAGAATCAGGAAACCGGATCTTAGGCCCCCATTTTATCACTCTAGCAGGCTATCCTACGATCACCGAAGTGATTTCTGGCCTTAAATTTAAAGTTTCGCCTGCCTCTTTTTTTCAAGTTAACCCCTTTCAGGCCCCTTTTCTCTATCAAATTGCGTTAGATGGGGCCTCCTTACAGGGAACTGAGGTCGTATGGGATGCCTTTTGTGGAGTTGGTACTTTAGCTCTTCTTTTTGCAAAAAAAGCAAAACAAGTCATCGGAACTGAAGTGGTCCATGAGGCAATTTTAGATGCTTGGGAAAATAGCGAACGCAATGGCATTCAAAATGTCTATTTTGAAACGGCCCTTGCAGAAAATTACTGCAAAAAACTCCCTTTAATCGATATTGCCCTGTTAAATCCCCCAAGAAAGGGGTGCGAACCTGCTCTTATTGAGCATTTGATTGCAAAAGAAGTGAAGCGGGTAATTTATGTTTCATGTGACCCAGCCACCTTAGCAAGAGACCTAGCCCTCCTTACTGCCGGAGGGTACCAGGTCTCCTCCGTTCAGCCGGTAGATATGTTCCCCCAGACCTCACACGTGGAAACCGTCGTTTTCTGCATTAAGGGGTCGTAAATACTAGAATGCGTAAATAACTTCTAATTCATACTGGCGGTAGAAAAATGGCTGCCCAATATGATGATTCAAACGAGTTGACTGCTGGTAGCTCTGATAAATAGTAATGTTGTTTGTGATCATATAAAGAAATTCCATCACAAACCCTTTATAGTTCTCACTACCACCCGCATTATGTACGGTTGTCGCATCCCCTGTTCCATCAATATTAGTGGAGTAAAGACCTCTTCTTGCTGCATTTCCGTGACCAATACCAGAAAAATCGCCTGGGAATACTGCTTGCGCCGCTACAACTTGAGTATTGAAGTCAAAAGACCAATCACCTCTTTTTCGTACTTGACCAAGAGAAAACCCAATGTAAGCACCATAATTTTCTTTATGCCAATTTGTCACAGCAAGCCGCTTTGCTGCATGATTTAAAAGCCAACCAGAATAGATCGTGATATTCCTTTCAAGCCATGCTGGACGCCATTTATATCCCAAAACAACCTGAGAATTAATATAGCTAAAGGTGTCCTCAAGAAGTGGATTACTATAATGGTGTGTATCCCAATCAATGATCGAATATTTGAGATAAAGACCCGTATTGAACATGTTAAGAAGCCCAATTTCCGCAACAATTCCAAACTGATTTAAAGTTTCGTCAATAAGAAAGGGTCCCGCGTGAGCATAGGCATCTCCAATATTATCAAGGGCATGGTCGTAACTAAATAGGATTCCATCCATAAAAGAGGCAAATTCTATCCTTGAGTCAAAGGTATAGCCGAAAGGACGACGCCCCACTTCAATATCTAAAGTGGATAAATCAGCACTTACTGCACGTCCCCCAAGAAAAGCTCTTTCAAGCACAAGTTTATTAAAGGTTCCTGAAGTGGTTCCCATGTTGTTATCGAACTCAAGTTTTACCCCTGCCCACGTGCGTTCAGTGCGGTAATCAAGCATCAAGTTCACTTCAACATCAAAATTATTCGTCGCAGTCCCTTTGACTGCTCCACCTGGATTGAGTTGTCTAATCCCATTTACTGTCTCTGTTCTTGCCTGATACTCTGTCCTGACCTCTCCCGCAATCGAGAGATTCCCTCCACGATCTGATACGGTAACCTGTCTTTTAGAGATCACCCATTCCCGGAGCGCTTCAATATCTTGCTCATCAAATTTGTCCCCTAAATCAACCACTACAGCTAAAAGAGGCAGAGTTACAAAAAGTAGTAATAGTTTTTTCAAAACTGAAACCTCCCAGCCACTGTCATTCCAAGCTCATCAACTAAACGTGCTTCTATATTAAGAGAAAAAATCTCACTGTTTGTCACCGTTGTCCCTAGGGAAAGTCCAAATTTACGTCGATTTTGGGTGCTATAAAGAACATAATCCGGCAAATCGGCATGAACCCCTACAAGAGAATAATTCGCCACTGCATAAGGAATCAAAATAGGTGTTGCATAAGAAAATCCAAGACCTATCTGCCACTCTCTATAATCCATTTTTCTATGATGAGGGAGAACTACGGGAGTTCCATTAATATCAAGATGACTTACTCTTAAATAAGAGTGTTCAAACTTCCCATCTAAACCAATGGAAAATCGATTCCATTGATAGACCAATGCTCTAGCTCCTGCTCCCCAAGCTAGATCGCTTTGAGTTGTATAATTTAAGCGACGTGATGCAGGGCTTGTTTGAGATACTGCCCCTTTCATCGCTCCCAAGGAACCATAAAGATCAAATCGCTTAAGAAGGTTGATAACGATCGTTCCTTGATTTAAATCATAAGCAAACTGATCTATCCCATTAAGGCGTCGATTAATTACATGAGAGTATTCATATTGAGTTGCAATCCCAATCCAATCGTCTTTTTTAAAAAAAAGACCATTTTCAATGAGACCGGGCGCTGATGGATTGTCATTATAAAGAGCAAAAAGCTGAGAAGAAAGGATAAATAGGACAATGATGTACTTTTTCACAACAAAAAGTGTATTAAAATCTGAAATTTATTGAAAGGGAAAAAGCGGCTTCTCCAATCACTCTTCCCTCGAGATTAAGAGCTATAATTTTCCCCGGTGTAAGACCCACTCCAAAATACAAAATAAAAGGATTATGATGGTTCGATTTAATGCGCCCTATTTTCAAATCAACTGAATGATAAGCTACACCTAAATAAGGCCTTATATATTTCCATTCACAACCTATTGCAGGGGCTATTTGCCATTCTCTATACTTAAAATCCTGTAATGAAGCCATTTGAAATTTAGCATTAACTCCCATTAAAAACCGGTTCCAATATAAAAGAAGGACCTGTGATCCCACCCCCCAAGTAAGACCTTTCTTTGTTTCCATTCCTTTAAAACGCCCCTCCATACCACCTAAAGAAGCAAAAACCTCCACTCGATCAATCCAATTTAATGTCAAAACACCTTGATTCATCACATAATGAAAGTGGCGATCTGTTTTAAATACACAATCCCCCTGATATCCTAAATTGAAAGAAACAGGAGATTTCAACGGAATAACCATCCCTTTTTCGGGTAGTTCTGGAGCATCCGGATTCCCACAATAGAGAGCATAGAGGGATAATGGGAGGAAAAAGAGGAGAAAGACACTTCTCACTGGTATTGCCTAGGATCGGTTAAAACGCCCCACTCTCCTTTGCCAAAAAAAGAGTGCCACATATCCATGGGAGCCCCTTCAAACCCTTCTTCATCCATTCTCCAAAGCTCAAGATCTAAAGTCGCCGGATTGACAACAAAACCAAAGAAATACCCAGTCCAATTTGTGTCAGCAAAAAGGGGGGCTACAGGAACCTCAAGTTTAGGATCCCGAGTTACATCTCGGTAAACTTTATAAGGGACAAAGTCTGTAGGAGGCGAGGGAAATCCCCGAAATGCCTCTTTTGGCATCAAAGGGAATGCAGAACGAAAAAAAGAATCAATGGAAGCTGTCGACATGTAAGAAGACAAAAGAGTTCTAAAATCCATAAGCGTCAACGTACGAGAAGATGGTTCTACTTTATTTAAACCAAGGTAATAGAGTAGATCTTTTTGTTTTTGAAAATCAAGCTCAATTTGGCTATAGAAACGCTGAGCTGGATCAACAATAGAGTCTCTAATCCAGATATATGAAAGCCCCTTGTCAAGCCATCCCTGTTTAAAAGGGTAAAGGCCTGGCCGCAAAAGAAACGCATGTGAAGGAGAATACATGAGAAGCGATTTGTAGGGATTATCTAAAAAAGGTTCCACTACCCTAGCAGGCAACTCCTTCATAATATCGAGAAGAAAAATAAAAAGATCTTTAGGACTATCTACCACCCGAGACTCTTCTCTTATCTCATTTTCTTCTGCATAATAACACTTTACAAGGGAGTGCATTGATCCCCCTGAAAGATAAAACCAAGGGCTTCTTTCATGTCCATGCAGGCGCAAAAGGCGCTCTAAGGTTGCTGGCATAAAAGCATCCCCCCTCAAATAATTAATCACAAGAGTTGTGACTTCTTCGATTTCTTTTTTCCCCTTTTTCCAGTCGCACTGATCGATAATTTGATTTTCAGTCATCCGGAAAAAATTGGTAAGGGCATGCACAAATGTCTCTTCATCTTGAATTAACGTCCATTGAGAGGAATCACTCCTCCCATGTTTATACACAAGCCGAAATCCAGCAGGTTGATCATCATAGGGAGAAGGGCTGGAATCAACCACCTCAGGATCAAAAATCTCCTGGAAATGCTCTTGCAAATGAGAGGCATAGGCCTCCATTAAAAATTGGTATAACCGGCTAAATCGCTCTGCATAATATTCTGACTCATCCCTCATTTCCTTAAGGGAATGAAAATGGTGCAGAGAAGCTTGCAATTCAGCTTTCAATCTCCTTGCTTCATCGTAGCCTGTTGCCCTAGCAAGTAAAACCTCAACACTACGCAATTTGTTATAAGACATTTCATATTCTGCATGAATGTTTTTTGTTTCTTGATTACTATGGTCCAATCTCTCTTGCAAGTGTTGATAAATAAGCTCTCCTATCCCCCCGGGATCTTTGTGATTAAATCCAAGAGACGCATAGAGATTCCACCTAAAAAATTCCACTTTATAATCGGCAAATGAAGCAATCGAATACTCCCATGCCTTCAAAAGAGCATGCTCTGTCAAACGGCAATACTCTCGCCGAATCTTCGCCTCCTCTTCAAAAAATAATTTAACATTAAGAGGCGGGGGCACTACAAAAAGGCCTTCTTTTTTGACGAGAAGATCTTTTTCTCCAATTTGGTATTTTTTAAAAAGGGTTTCCCGGATCCAGGCGCTTATTGTGAGAAAACGATGGGGTTCATCGACATGAGGGAGAAGTTCTATCCCCGTCAAGTAATCCCCCCTTACCTTTTTCATTAAATTCCCAAGTCCAGAGGTGTGGCAAAGAGGAACTATATACTCTTTACCCCCAATCACTCGCTTTAATTTCCCTTTATAAATCAGATCAAAAAGATCTTGAAGTAATCTTTCCCGCTGTTCATTTTGAATCATAATTGCGGGGGCTGTTGCAAAACAGGACCCCACCGATTGCCTCAGTGGCATCAAAAGAGCGGAAAGAACCGCTCTTCTCACATACGTTGTGGTGATTTGGTAAGTATCGGGAAGATCCAGCGCATCCCGAATATACAACTCAGCTAGATGATTCCCAACGGGATTCGTAAATCGCTTTAAAAAGGACACCGAAGGGTCTAGAGGGCCCCCTTCGGGAATCAGTTTTTCACTTTGCTCTCGCGCCTTCTGAAGGTGGCGAAATAAAAATGCATCCTGTGAATCGAGAGCTTTCACTTTTTTCTCCTAATCGGTTACTATATATGAAAAAGGATTCGTCAATGAACGTCAAGTACGAGGGCAAAATTATTGAAATCTCTGAAGGGATCTCCGGAAGAGAACTTGCTGATCAATTCAACCTGAGAGAGCCCCATCAGGCTCTTGCTTTACTTGTTAATGGAAAAGCAGTTGATCTAACTACTCCCCTCCACCACGGAGATGAAGTCGCCTTTCTCCATTTTGACGACAAACTGGGTAAAGAAATTTTTTGGCATACTTCATCTCACATCTTAGCACAAGCCGTCTTGCGCCTCTATCCAAATGCTAAGCCAACGATCGGCCCTGCAATCGAAAATGGATTTTATTACGATTTTGCCAATCTCGAACTTTCTGAAGATGATTTTAAAACTATCGAAAAAGAAGTACAAAAAATCATCAAAGAAAATCACCGTCCTCTAAGAAAGCTCTTTAAAAACAGAGAGGAAGCTCTAGAGGCCTTTAAAGTAAATCCCTATAAATCTGAATTAATCCAGGGATTTGAAGAAGGGGAATTTACCGCCTACCAGCAAGGGGAATTTTTTGATCTATGCAGAGGGCCCCACCTCCCCTCTCTTGGGAAAGTCAAGGCCTTTAAAATCATGAAAACTTCAGGAGCTTATTGGAGAGGCGACTCTAATCGAGAAATGTTAACACGTCTCTACGGAATCTCTTTCCCAAGCAAAGAAGAATTACAAGCCTCTATCACTCAACTTGAAGAATCTAAGAAAAGAGATCACCGCCTCATTGGCCAAAAATTGGATCTTTATTCGTTTCATGAGGAATCTCCAGGCATTCCTTTTTTC
>JAGOSM010000059.1 GCA_018062315.1 Simkaniaceae bacterium
GACAGCAAAAATTGCGGGAATTATCGCAAGAAAAGCGGGAGCTTCAGTAGGGGGAATCTGGGGAGCGCTCCTCGATGCCGCTGGGGGTATAGCTGATGACCAATCTAAAGTACCCCCTGCCAAACACCCCTTCCCCTGGGAAAAACATTAGGAACCTGAATTTCGAAAAATGGCTTTAAATTTCATCGAAAATCTCGTTGATTCTCATGGGAAATAAATTCGAAATTCAGGTTAGGAATCTAAAGTTATAGGTATGACTTTCTGTAAGATTGTGATTTTTCTCTTTTTTAGAGACAAAACCTTACCAAGAACCCGTTCTATCGCTGTCATCTGCTCATCAGACAGCTCTTTTTTCGATTTACCAGGAAAATAAACATCAAGCTTAAGTAGCTCGACAGCCATCTTTGTTACAACAGGATCAGAAACAACAACCACCTTCCAACCTTTCGGATCTCTGACAGATTCCTTAAGATTTCTTCTTCCATCTGAATGGGCTGCAGCCGGAAAATGACTTTGATAAGCAACGCCCATCAAACCAGCTAAAGTTTCTGCTATTACAACGTTAACCAGAAAAACATCCCCTGCTCCTTCCAACTGAGCAATATTTGATTGAATATAATAACAGTTATCTCTTTCTTGAGAAGGAGTTTGTACCCAAGCTACTTGAGAAAGGAATTGAATAACATTCATCTAAAAAAACCTTATAATTGAATGGGGCGCTTAATTTCACGGAGAATCACATCGTCTTTCATATCAAAAAGAACATCTCTAACTATTCGAATAGATCTCTTTTGTTCAGGAAGTAACTTCCCTTGAATTGCATTGGAAAAAATAAAGGTAAATTCAAGCACCTCGACTTTTAATTGATCTAATGTAGGAGGAAAAGAACTAACATAACCTCTCCACCCCCCTGAAGTGAAAGGAAGACAAAAAAGACACTTCCTTACCTCATCATGTACCACTTGACTCAAAACAGCAAGGCGCTCTTTACCAGCAAGACAGACTAACTCATCATAACTATCTGCAATAATATAGGAAGCCTTAAAGCCCCGATTAGAGGGGGCTCTGTCTATCTGAGATTGAATGAAATAGCACTGACCTTCGTCATGCGAATGATATTGGATACATGCAACTTGGTGAATTGACATCTACAAAAACCTCATGGCGAAATATTGTAAATGTCAATAAAATTTCACGCAATAGTTATCTCTTTAGATAAATAAACTCCTTGAATGGCATTGAGCAGTTCAACCCCCTCTTTCATCGGTTTTTGAAAAGCTTTACGACCTGAAATCAGCCCCATACCCCCAGCCCGTTTATTGATGACCGCGGTTTTCACTGCATCTTGAAGGTCATTTTTTCCAGAAGCCCCCCCACTATTGATCAGTCCCATCCTCCCCATATAGCAGTTAGCTACTTGGTAACGGGTTAAATCAATAGGGTGGTCAGAGCAAAGTTCGTTATACATTTTCCCAGAAAACTTTCCAAACTTAAGCTCTTCAAAACCCCCGTTATTGGTAGGAAGCTTCTGCTTAATGATATCAGCCTGAATCGTCACCCCTAAATGGTTAGCTTGCCCTGTCAAATCGGCTGCCGTATGAAAATCTTCATCTGCTGTTTTAAACGCACTATTTCTCAAATAACACCATAAAATCGTTGCCATCCCCAGCTGATGAGCATGTTCAAAAGCAGCGGATACCTCTACAATCTGGCGCCTCGACTCTTCAGAACCAAAATAAATAGTTGCCCCAACCGCGACACACCCCATTTCATACGCCTCTTCAACAGAAGCAAACATGATCTGATCATAAGTATTTGGATAGGATAGAAATTCGTTATGGTTGAGTTTCAAGATTAAAGGAATTTTATGAGCATATTTTCTTGCAATGGCTCCCAAAGTACCACTTGTCGTTGCTACTCCATTGCAACCTCCCTCAATCGCCAATTTAATAATATTTTCAGGATCAAAATACATAGGATTAGGAGCAAAAGAGGCCCCTGCAGAGTGTTCGATCCCCTGATCCACAGGGAGAAGCGAAAGATACCCTGTATTAGCAAGACGCCCATGTCCTAATAAAGCTTGTAAACTTCTTAAGACTCGAATATTCCGATTTGAAACACTAAAAATATCATCAACCCAACCACTATGGGGAAGATGGAGCTGTTCTTTAAGAATAGTTTGACATTTGTGCCCAAGGAGCGATGTTGCCTCAGAGCCGAGAAGGGATTCTATTGATTGTTTACTCATGAAAAGAGGTGTAGCAAATTTCTCTAATCTAAGCAATAATGTTGGATAAAAAATAGTCAAGATATGTGGGTGCTAAAAAAGTTAGGTATTCTGTTTTTCTCTATTTTTCTGATCGCTACCCTCACTTTTTTTTTGATGCACGGAGCTCCTGGTGAACCCTTTTCTCAAGAGCAAGAAATCCCCCGAGAAATCTTAGTGAGCATGAATGCCCACTATGGCCTTGACCAGCCTTTAATGAAACAATACGGGCAATTCCTCTATAAAGCCCTTCATTTTGATTTCGGCCCCTCTTTTAAATATGAAGGACGCTCAGTATCATCTATTATTGCAAACGGATTCCCCATCTCTTTTTTTCTAGGGGTTGAAGCCCTCATTTTGGCTTTTTTTGGGGGAATCACCATAGGATCCTTTGCTGCAAAGAAACACAGAACCTGGCTAGACACAGGCTCAATGCTCCTTGCCATTTTATTTATCTCTACCCCGAGCTTTATTCTAGCAACGTTTCTCCAATACTTTTTTGCGATGAAATTCAACCTATTCCCAATTGCGCGTATGACAAGTTTTGCCCATACAATCTTGCCAGCCTTTGCTATTGCCTCTATGCCAATGGCCTTTATTGCTAGGTTGACCCGCTCTAAAATGATTGAAATTTTAGAGTGCGACTATATTCTTACCGCCAGATTAAAAGGGCTCACCTCATTTCAAATTCTAAGACGACACGTCTTTAAAAATAGTTTTCTTCCCATCTTAACCTATTTAGGCCCCTTGAGTACCCATGTTTTAACCGGAAGTTTTATTATTGAAAAAATTTTCGGCATTCCAGGCCTTGGTCATTGGTTTGTAAGTAGTATTACCAATAGAGATTATACAGTGATCATGGGACTCACCATTTTTTATAGTACCCTCCTCCTTGTTACCATGTGTTTCATCGATCTTATTTACCCCCTCATTGATCCTCGCATCCGGGTAGGGAACCCTGCATGAGAATAAGCTCAAAAATTGCCCTTGCTTTCCTCATCTTCCTACTGATTTCTTGTATTATTATCCCCTTTATTTCCCCTTACACTTATTACCACACTAACCTTCCCATGAAAAATCTCCTTCCTTGTTTTTCACATCCTTTTGGAACAGATGAACTGGGAAGAGATATTTTTACCCGTATTTTTTTTGGAGTGAGGATCAGTTTGTTTATTGGGGTGACTGCCGCCGTTTTAGATATGGTAGTAGGAGTAATTTATGGAGCTATAGCCGGTTTTTTTGGAGGAAAAATTGATGAACTCATGATGCGTTTTGTCGATATCCTCAATGCCCTCCCCCACCTACTCATTGTCATTCTTCTCATGGTCCTTTTAGGACAAGGTATTGGTACCATTATTATCGCCCTTACCTGTACTGGATGGATTACGATGGCTCGCATCATCAGATCCCAAACTCTGCAGCTTCGGGAACTTGATTATATTATTGCAGCGAAACTCTACGGAGCTTCCCCTCTCCGGATCCTCCTCTCTCACTTAATTCCCAATACAATGGGGAGCATCCTCACTACGATGACGTTAACAATTCCAATAGCCATTTATTCCGAAGCCTTTCTGAGCTTTCTTGGTCTCGGGGTTCAAATGCCACTTGCAAGTTTAGGAACCATGGCTCACGATGGCCTTCCTGCGATGCGTTATTATCCCTGGCGCCTTTTTTTCCCCGCAGGCTTTATCACCTGCATTATGCTCTCTTTCAATCTATTAGGTGATGGCCTTCAAGATTACTTCAACCCTAGGGTTTCTCGATGTTAAAGGTAAAAAACCTCTATGTCGATATTGGCCATGCTGTTGAAGGGGTAAGTTTTGAAATCCAGGAAGGAGAAACAGTGGGACTTGTGGGCTCCTCTGGATCAGGGAAAACAAAATTAGCTCAGGCATTGACTCGGTTCATTCCCTCAAGGGGGGAGATTCAATTTAAAGGAATTGACCTTCTCCATCTAAATGAGAAGGAGATGAGAGGTTATAGAAACGAGCTGAGAATGGTTTTTCAAGACCCCCAAGCCTCCCTTAATCCCACCATGAAAATTGGAGCCCAAATCATTGAAAATACAGGATTTGGAAAAGAAAAAGCGGTAGAAATGCTTGCACAAGTGGGACTAGCACCTCATTGGGTGAATAGATATCCCCACGAACTTTCAGGGGGGATGAGACAACGAGTCATGATTGCTATTGCCATGATCAGCAATCCCTCTCTTTTAATTGCAGATGAACCCACAACCTCCCTTGATGGCAAAACTGAATTAGAGATTTTAGCTCTTCTTAAAAGCCTGAAAACGACCCTCCTCTTTATCTCGCACGATCTTCACCTTGTGTCTCAAATTTGTGATCGAGTGATGGTGATGCATGAAGGAAAAATTGTTGAAATTGCTGAAACAAAAACCCTCTTTGAACACCCTACCCACCCGTATACTCAATCCCTTTTAAAAGCCATACCCGATCCTATCGTGATTCACTCGCCGTTAGAAGAGGCTAAACCCTTAATTCAAGTGAACCAGCTGAAAGTCCATTTTACCCTTTCTCATCATCTCATCAAAGCGCTAGATGGTCTTTCTCTGACTCTAAGAGAGGGAAAAACCGTTGCTGTGATTGGGGAAAGTGGCAGCGGAAAAACAACACTTGTTCGTACCCTCCTTGGCCTTTATCAGCCCACTTCAGGTACCATTGTTTCGTCTTTGAAAAAAACAGAAATCGGAGTCGTATTCCAGGACCCTTACAGCTCTTTAAACCCTCAAATGAGAGTAGAGGATTTAATTAGGGAACCCCTTTCTATTCACCATTTGGATAAACCAGGAAAAGTAGATTCCCTCTTAGAACTTGTACATCTCCCCCTCTCTTTAAAAAGGAGATATCCTCACGAATTATCTGGAGGACAGAGACAACGGGTAGCGATCGCAAGGGCATTAGCACTGTCTCCCAAGTGTCTAATTCTCGATGAACCCACTTCATCTCTAGATATGATGACTCAAGCACAAATCATTCATCTTCTTAGGAAACTCCAGGAAGACTTGAGCCTTAGCTATCTATTGATTACGCACAATCTGTCCCTGATTCCCCAGATTGCCCATGAAACCATTAATCTAAGCCTAAAAAACTGAGTTTATGGGGTGAAGCACACCCAGACAGGAAGATGCGCCCCTTTAATAATTTTTTCAGTCACTCCACTTAAAGCATGAGCGACTCCACCTAGCACAATAAGATCGTACTTTCCCTCTTCTGCTACCTCAATTACCGCATCTGCAACCGATCTTGCAAAAATGAGTTTAGCTTCGATAGATACCTGAAATTCCCTTCCTACAGCTTCTACCTGCTTAAGAAGCTCATCGATATGTTTAGGCTTCTGACAGCTTGAAAGGGATAAAGGCAAGGTAAACGGAATTTCAAAAATATGAACCGCGGTAATCTCTGCTTTATGCTTTCGAGCAATTTCGCAAGCCATTTGAATGGTAGGGGTAGAAAGTCCTCCTCTCGTGGGAACGAGGATTTTCTTATAGGTCACCTTTTCATATTCAGGAACCTGAATTTTCTGAATTTTTAAATGCCCAACTGGAGAAATATCGTGCCGCCTGCGGTAAAAAAAATAGATCGCGAGACCTACAACAATCCACAAAAGACCGAGGTAGCGCCCTTCGGGCTTAGTAATCACAACAAGAACCCAAGCGGTTAATGTTGCAAGGCCCCCAAAAAGTGCTGTGAAAGGAATTTCCTTCCCTTTGATCTTAATGCCTAATCCCACTTTGAAAGGACGAGCTCTCTGAGGCTGTTTAATGCGCAAACTAATCAAAGCAAGGTGTGCACTAGAAAAAGCTAACATAGCTCCAAAATTATAGAGGTCTGCTAAAAAATCTAAACTTCCCCCGCTCCATATAATAATCAAAGAAGCGACAATCCCAAAAAGGGCCAAAGAAACATAAGGGGTTTTTAAAGTGGGATGGAGCTTATAGATAAAATGGGGAAGTTGATAAAACTCACCCATATTAAATGCAAGCCTAGAAGAACCGATCAGTCCCGCATTTGCAGCGACAAAGAGAATCATCGCTCCAAGAATAGCAACCCAGCCACTTAACCAATCGCCTCCTACGGGGAGAAAAGCGACAATACCAGCAATCGGATTCGTCACATAGGTTGTTCCCAAATCTTTAACTGGCATAGCAGAAAGGGCAACCGAAGTAATCCCAATATACATGATAAGGAGCACAACCATTGCAATCATAATGGCTCGAGGGACTGTTTTTGAAGGATTTTTCGCTTCAGCTGAAAGTTGAGCCATGGACTCAATACCGGTATAAGCAACCATAGCCATCACAGTTCCTTTTAAAAACTGAGGCCATGAGGGAGACCAGGGTTCATTGACTCCAATTTTCAAGTGTTCAATGACTTTCATATCTAGAAGAAAATAAGCCCCAATGGCAATAATCACAACTTGGGTAAAAAGCGTGAGACTTGTGAGCCACCAGCTCAATCTCGTAGATTGCTTTGCTCCAATGCAGTTGATAAGGCAAAGGACCATAATCAAAATCACAGAAAAAACAACCTGAGCCCCTGGAACTGCCAAACGATGAAAGAAAAAGCTGAGATAAGGGGCTACTGAAAAAGCTGAAATGGCTATCGTCACAATAAAATCGAGGAGTAAACCCCATCCAGCAATAAAAGAAATTAAATCATTAAAGGCGGTGCGCGAATAACTCGCAGTTCCCCCTGAATCCTTTAACATTGAGGAGAGCTCTGCATAACTGAGAGCGGTACAAACAAAGATAATACCGGCAATCAATAGAGAAAGGGGAGTGGCCCCCAACGAATAAAGGGCGGTAATCCCGAGAGCATAATAAATGGATGAGCCAAGATCTCCATAACCGATAGCGAACAAATCGGCTATACCAAGGCTCCGTTTCATAGAGCCCTTATCTATATGAGTGAACACCTCTTTCTTCATATAGTAAGTGGTGTATCATCGATCGAACTTTATTTAGCAATCAAAATTTCTTTAGGTAGCTGAAAAAAGACATCTTCCTCGATATAGCTGAGTTCCTCTATGGTATCGACCCCAAAAAGCTCTAAAGTGCGAATGCATTCCTGAACAATGGATTCGGGGGTAGAGGCTCCTGCCGTCATACCAATAACCGAAACATCTTTAAACCAATCCTGCTGTATTTCATCTCTACTATTGATTAAATAGGCCTTAATCCCTCTTTGAAGAGCAGCCTCAACGAGTCTATTTGAATTAGAACTCTGCGGATCCCCCACAACGAGAACAAGGTCCACTTTTCCGCTGATCTCTCGAAGAGCCATTTGCCGATTGGTTGTCGCATAACAAATCGAAGAGCTTGGAAGGGTTTCGATCTGAGGATACCTATTTCTTAAAGCTTCTACAATCTCCTGAACATCGTCTAGACTAAGAGTCGTTTGGGTAACATAAAAAAGAGGTTCTCCCTTTTCAAAGGGAAGGGACTGGACATCCCCCACAGACTCTACAATCCATGTAGAATCTGGAGCCTCCCCCGCAGTTCCAATCACTTCGACATGAGTCTTATGGCCAATCAAGACAATTTTATAACCCTTTGATGCATAACGCTTTGCTGCCGAATGAACCCTCGTTACGAGTCCACAAG
Organism: Simkaniaceae bacterium; assembly: GCA_018062315.1. Lineage (GTDB taxonomy): Bacteria > Chlamydiota > Chlamydiia > Chlamydiales > Simkaniaceae > JAGOSM01. The sequence goes on from JAGOSM010000059.1 coordinate 7,890, forward strand.
TCGCATCTATCTCTTTAAGCTGGCGTAACTTAGCAACTTCCCTTACTGCAGGAGAAACTCCATGGGCTGAATAAATGACCCTAGAACCAACAGGGATCTCATCGAGTTCTTCAACAAAAACAGCTCCCTTAATCCTCAGAGATTCAACGACATGGCGATTATGTACGATTTCGTGTTTCACATAAATGGGAGGGCCCCAAACTCTCAGCGCCTCATTCACTGTATCAATCGCTCGAACAACTCCAGCGCAAAATCCCCTGGGCTTACATAACATCAACTTCAAAAAAAACCTTCCTAAAATTTAAAAAAAATGCTATAATAAATTCAAGGATAAATCATTTTATTTATAAAATAAAGGTAAAAAATATGAGCGTCGTTACAAGATCAAATTCTGCTATTAATGAGAGCTCTCCATTAATTACTTCTAAATCCTCACGGATCACCAAGCTCTGCCAAAGTAAGCTTGCACAAATGCTTTTTGTGGTAGCTGTTGGATCATTGTTGATCGGTCTTGGACAAGCCCATGTGATCACCCAGCTCACTTCACCAGCAGCTCTAGCTGGAATCTCTGGAGGCATGGGAGCCTTTATCCTAGGCAATGTGATTTTATGTAAAAAACGGGTCATCTTTGAAGCGGGCCATTCCTTTAAAAGGGTATTATGGCATTTAGAAAAAAATGATCCTAAAAAGGGATTCTCTTCTGAAATTGTC
>JAGOSM010000014.1 GCA_018062315.1 Simkaniaceae bacterium
AACTGCTCCCCCTACATATTCCCCTCACCCTAACGGTACAAAAAGAAGCCGCCCTCCGCATGATCGCCCCCATCGGATCAACAGATTACAGTCCCCTTTCCCTCTTATGTCAATATTATGCAACCCCTCACATTGCATTTAACATTCCCCGCCATCTTTTTACTCCAATCCCCCATGTAGACTCAGCTGTCATCCAATTTACCCCTACCTTTAACCCCTACCATCCTCGCCTTTTTCAAACAATTAGACAAGCCTTCCAAGGAAGGAGAAAAATGATGCGCCATTTTTTTCCAGCAGAGATTCTAAGTCATGTCGGCATCGACCCTACAAGTCGGCCTCAGACTCTTTCTTGTAGCGCCTATGAAAAATTAACAGCAGCCCTAGAAGAACAGGAATCACGAGCACTATCATCCACCCCGCATAAGTTGCCCCTTTTAAAGCATTGACAGCATATAAAGGTTCTTCTGTAACCACATCTCCTTTTTCATTCACAATTAAAAGAGCCCCCACCTCATCTCCCACACAAATAGGCAATTTAAGATCATGCCAAACAAGCTGTGTTTTAACCTCTTTTTCTTCAGAAGGATAAAATGAAATCACCACATCTTTTCCTAAAGAGGTATAAAGTTTTTGCTGTTTAATCTCCGTTTCAAATAAGCTCGAGCCCTGTCTAAAAAGAACCCTAGAAGTTTTTTTCTCTTTAAAAGCCGCATCAAATAAGGCGATAACATCAATAAAACGGTGCGTGGATTCACTGCATTTTAAAGTAACAGCAATCAATGTTCTATCTCCCTCTGTCGCCGCAGCAACCAAACAATACCCTGCATCCTCAGTATATCCTGTTTTAATCCCAAAGGCTCGGGGATAGTAAAATGGACTTTCTTTCACAAGGAGTTTATTGGTTTGTCCAATAGGCCTCCCCTCTTGCAATTTAGTGGCAGGGCGCAAGAATTCTCTTGTTTTGGCAAATTCCAAAAATTGACTAGAGGAGAGCGCTTCCTTAGTTAAAAGAGCCAAATCATAGGCCGTAGTATAATGTTCGGGATGGTGCAATCCATGGGGATTCATAAAGTGAGTAGAATGACACCCAATGGAAGAGAGAAATGCATTTAAATTGTCCATAAACTGAGGAATAGACCCCCCAATTTGATGCGCCACCATATTCGCAGCGTCGTTCCCCGATCGAAGCATCACGCCAAACAGCAATTCACGGAGTGAAAGAATCTCTCCCTCCTTTAACCAATAGGAAGTGCCATCTGGCTCTAGCAAATGAGGAGGATCTTGATACCGCCGTTCCATCTTCGTTTTTTTAGCCATCTTTAATAGACACTCTCGAGGAATTTTCATCCTCTCGTCAAGATTGGGATTTCCCTTAAGAGCAAAAAGGGCTGTCGCTATCTTAGTCGTACTTGCTGGATACAGCTTCTCATGCGCCTTTTTCTCAAAAAGAATTGCCCCACTCTCTGCATTCATTAAAATAGCACTTTCACCATGCACTTTCACCTTTATCGGCTCTGCAGAAAGAAAATGAAAATAAAGCAAGGCAAACAAAATCAAGTACATAGGCTTCCTTTTTAACAAAAAAATGAATTTGCAGCAAAATAATTAAGGAGAGAAATCGTCAAAAGACTTATTGATAGGATAATGAATCCAATAGAATTAGATGAGGCATTTGCCACCTTTATCAATGATCTACCAAAGTTTGTCCCCGATGGAATTGTGGATGTGAACTTGGAGCTACTCAATAAAGTAGGGATTTTACATATTGAGGAATTTGAAGACGAGCAAAAAACAGAACAACTGCCCCATTATTTTCATGTCATTGAGACAAGCGAGAAGGTAACCCTTTTCAATCACCAATTTGTGATTTGGATTGTCCCTCAACTTTTTGAGAATACTTCGCAAACTCTTGTCCTTATCGCCATTATAGGCGAAGGACATCCTCTTCACCTTGAAATCGTTTTTTCCACAGAGGGAGTATATAATACCCCTAAATTTGTCCTTAAATTGCTCCGTCATTTCCTCAGCGATGTGATCGATAACGAAGAAGCCATCTCTTCTATTTCTTCAGGTTAGCCTGTAGCTTCTTCTGCATGGAAGAGATTTTTTTTCATCCTAAGAATATTTTGTCCAGAAGAGCGTTCGTAGGTTACTTCATCCATGAGTTTCTTAAGAAAGAAAATACCGAGGCCCCCTTCTTTCATGGCCTCAACAGGATTTTGATCTTGCTTCTCTTCTCTATGATCGAGTGGATTAAAGGGATCCCCCCAATCTTTGATCGTAATAAAGGCCATCCCATGTTCTTCACGGACTTCCATCGAAATCTGGGAAGAATGAGAATAGGAAATAATATTGACTACCACCTCTTCTACAGCGAGCTCTAGCTTTTTTTGAAGCTCTTCACTTGCCACCAAAGAAGTTCTAAGAAAATCCAAAATGGGCTGAAGGGAAGATAACTGTGCTGGGAATTCCATATCTTGGTCTTATAACCCAGCGGCAATTTTTTGCGCTAACTTTCTGTGTAAAGAAGCAAGGGATCCTGCCCTAGCCCCTTCAATAGAATCGAGTTGTCCAAGAGAAAAAGAAAGGGTTGACTCGGAAGAAGGAGAGACGACAACATCGGGTAACGATTCGGGGTCTACAAAATCATACTCTACGCCCATCCTTACCTTTTCTGGCCCAAGGACGATTTTACCAGAAGATTGGTCTATCAGGGTAACCTCTACCTCTATAAGACGCCTTTCTTCGTTGGAAACTAGCCGATTATATAGTTGATTTTCTTGATGGTCATACTCATAACCAATAACATTCTGCTCATCATGAATAATTTTGACCTCAAGACGGTATTCCCCTTCCCCCCCAACCAAGGTATATTTTCCTAAAATCGCAACTTGCCTGATAAGTTCATCTGTGAGAGCCCCATCAATATCCCCTTTAACATAAGGAACAGAAAGGGTGTGCCCCTTCCCGTTATCGAGATGATACCCACACCCTATCAGTAAACAACTACAGAGTAAGAAGCAACTGTTTAGCTTCCTGTGCACACAGCGTATCAGGATAACGTTCAACAATCGCTGAATAATAGAGCTTAATGGCATCCGTTTTTTTCGATTTTTTGTAGAAATTGGCAACCTTCATTAAATCTCGGGCTAGTACTTCTTGGAGCTCCTGAATTTTCACTTCGCCCTCTTCAAGTCTTCCTTCTGTTGGAAAGTGCTGCTCAAACTGCCTTTGATTTAATAGAGCTAGATCGAGAAGATCTGGATCGGCATACTCTTTCTTTGCCCTCGTTAAATAGACATCAAATATGGAGATATACCCGTCCACCGCAAGGGAGTTCTTAGGAAACCGTCGAATCAGGGTTTGAAACGATTCAATACTATCCTTATAATTTTTCCCGCTGAGCAATAACCTTCCCTTATAATAAAGCGATTCTGCTGCAAGATCATGCCTTGGCATTAAGGCGATGATTTCATCGTAAATGCCGAGGGCATCTTCTTTTGCTCCCAAAAGATTAGGCAGGGGCCTAAATCCAAAACAGGGCTTTAATTTCCCATTTTGATAACTGCGGGCAATTTTATATTTAATCAACATGGCTTCTTCAAAGTGCTTAGACACCCCTTCTGTCGTTAAATATTTAGATATAAAAATATCAGATTTATCAAACGTTCGGAGCTTATAAAGACTGGTCCCCATATAAAAATAGACATCATCGACAAAAGGAGACTGAGGGTAATACCTCAATAAACACTGCCCCTCTTTTTTGACCGTTTCCCAATCCTGCGCTTGGTATGCTTCTACGACTCTTCTATAAATATCTTCTAATGGGGGGGCCACACTTCCCGCAAGAGCATACGGATTATAGTTAGGGTCTTCTATAATATAACTCGCACACAATGAAGATGTTACAAAAACCAACAATCCTAATCTTTTCATTTTGCACCCTCGGTAAAATCTAAAGAGAGAACGAAAGGGAGTTTTCTCAAATGTGTTTCCAAATCAGGCTCGTATCGAATTCCCCAGTTAGACGCAACAGACACCTTTCCTACCTTCCGCTCTCTGTCCTGAAAATCCAGAGTCACCTCTGTATCTCCTGGATATGTGTGAAATAATTGTTTTAAACGAAGCACGTCTGACAGCCTTACCTGTCTTGCATCAAATGAGCAGTTGAGATGTGTCGTCACTTTAACAGGAAGATCTTTTTTAAGTTTCCTCTCCCGCACCATATCTCGCTTCGCCTCTTCTACCGCCGTTTCTGCTAATTTCAATTTTTCCTCATTCATTTGAGACAAGTCTTCAATAAAGCGACATTCCAGTTTTAATTCAGCGCCTCCTCTCTCAATAATGACCACAGCAAATAAAAGTTGATTTTCTTCAATCAGTTTATGATGGGTCTCAAATAACGAAGGCCAAACAGGAAGTTCAAATCTTTCCATACCATCACCAATGGTAAGGATGGCAAATTTGCGCTGTCCTTTTGCAGTCAGCCGTATTTTAACAGTTTCGATAATAAAAGCTAAACGACAAACATCACCTTCTTTACATTCACTTAATTTAGAAAGGGGGATACACTGCAATCTTTCTAAAATTTGAGCATAGTGATCCATAGGATGCCCGGTAAGATAAAATCCAAGCAGCTCTTTTTCTCGAGAAAGAATTTTTTCAATAGGGGGAGGGACCACCCCTTGAGGAGGAGAGTTAAATTCCTGGGCGAGGTCTTCTGCAAAAAAATCAATAAAACCCTTAGAAGCCTCTTTTTTTTCTCTATCACTCGACAAATAGACCGATTCTAAACTGACCAAAAGCTCTGCTCTCGTCCACCCAGTAAAATCAAAACACCCCGCCTCTATTAAAAGTTCGATGACTTTTTTCCCTACCTTACTGGTCTCTATTTTCTTACAAAAATCGTAAAGAGAAGTAAACGGAGTTGTTCGCTTCCTGATAATCTCATCAACAACCCCAGCTCCTACCCCTTTAATCCCCCCCATAGCAAACCGAATCCCCTTGTCCGTTCCCACAAAATTACAACGGGACTCGTTAACATCAGGAGATAAAATTCCTATCCCCATACTTTGGGCCTCTCGAATATGCTTAGCCACTTTAGTTAAGTCATCCTGATCACACGTCATCAAAGATGCCATCCACTCACTTGGATAATTTGCTTTTAAATAAGCGGTTGTATAACTCAAATATCCGTAGGCTGCTGCATGAGATTTATTAAATCCATAAGAAGCAAATTTTTCAATTTTATCGAAAATCAATAAAGCAACCGGCTCGTCCACTCCATTCGCTACAGCCCCAGATTGAAATTTTTCCCGCTGTTTTTGCATCTCCTCATGATCTTTTTTCCCCATTGCCCGTCTGAGAACATCCCCTTCTCCGAGACTATATCCTGCCAATTTCTGAGCAATTTGCATCACCTGCTCTTGATAGACCATGATGCCATACGTCTCTTCAATAATCTCTTTCATCAGAGGATGATCTATCTCAATGGGCTCTCTTCCGTGCTTTCTTGCAATAAAAGAAGGGATCATCTCCATAGGCCCTGGTCTATATAAGGCTCCTACCGCAATAATTTCTTCAAATTTATCAATATGAAGCTGCCGCGCCAAATCTTGCATTCCTGTCGATTCAAGCTGGAATACCCCTTCTGTTTTGCCCTGGTTGAGCAAGTCAAAGGTCCTCGCATCTTCAAGAGGCAAATTGACCCAATCGATGTCAATCCCTTTGACTTCCCGAATCGCATCTACACATTTTTGTATCGAAGTCAATGTCTTCAAACCGAGAAAATCAATCTTAAGCATTCCAACTGACTCAACAGGCTTCATCGAATACTGAGTTGTCATGATGTCTGCATCTTTGGAAAGGCAAATAGGAATATGATCTGTTAAGGGATCTCCACAAATGATTAAACCTGCAGCATGTACCCCTGTATTTCGAATAGAACCCTCTAGCTTGATTGCATAATCAAGCACCTGTCTAATTTCAGCGTCCCCATCATATTCTTTTTTTAGTTCGGGCTCGAGCTCAAAAGCCTTTGCAAGCGTCATCGTAGGATCTTCTGGAACAAGCTTTGAAATCGCATTGACTTTAGCAAGGGGAACATTAAGCACCCTCCCTACATCCTTGATCGCCATCTTAGCTTTCATAGTACCAAATGTAATAATCTGGGCTACCTTATCTCTACCATACTTCTCTAAAGTATATTCAATGACTTCTGAGCGACGGTCCATACAAATATCAACGTCAATATCTGGATAAGAGATCCTTTCAGGATTGATAAACCGTTCAAAAAACAGATTAAACCTGAGGGGCTCAATATCTGTAATACCGATTAGATATAAAATAATAGAACCTGCTCCAGACCCCCTTCCAGGGCCAACAGGGATTCTCTTACTTTTTGCCCACGCAATAAAATCATATACAATAAGGAGGTAGTCACACATTCCTTTGCTAGTAATAATTTCAAGCTCTAATTCAAGCCTATCCCTAACCACCTGGAGAGGATCCTGCCCTGGATATTTTTCTGCAACTTTAGCAAGCCTCTCTTCTGTATACCGTTTGGAAATTCCCTGAAAAGAGAGCTCCCTCAAATATTCTGCTGTTTTAACTTCCCTCTCTTCGGGGGAATACTCTCCTGGTGGAATAAAAACAGGATAATACTTTTTAGAAAGATCAATCTCAAACTGACATTTTTCTGCTACTAAAAGAGTGTTCCTTGCAGCCTCTCCAAAAAGAGTTTCCATTTCTAGAGGGGTTCTAAAATAATGGGCCCTTGAGGATTTTACTCTTCTCTTCGGATTAGCAACCTTTGCTTTAGGTTGTCCATACGCATCTTTTTCCCAAATCTCGCAGGTTTCTCCGGATTGAATATTCATCAAAATTTCATGCGCCTTCCAATCAGAACTTTCCAGGTAATGAATATCTACTGTAGCAACACACAAGATCTTTTTTTCTTCGGAAATTTCACAAAGCTTTTGATTGAGTGCTTTCTCTTTTTTTACTCCCTCTAGATAATCTTGATAGAGCCACGACTCTTTCATAAGATCTGAGCTCTCCTCCATCTGATGGTCCGAAAGCTCTAGATAGAGATCTTCTCCAAAAAGAGGGAGCAGAAAATCGACCCACTCGGGAATTCTTGTAAGACAAATAAGCCCTTCATGATATTTTTCTATGAGATGCCGGTCAATACGGGGCACATAATAGAACCCCTCGACATGGGCAATTGAACTGAGTTTACAAAGATTGGCATATCCCTTTGCATTCTTAGCAAGAAAAATTAAGGGATGCCCAATTTGACCATCTACTTTTTTTTTAAAAGAAATATCTGTCGGAGCCACCATAAGCTCCACCCCAATAATGGGATGAATCCCTTCTCCCTTGCACGCCTTATAAAAATCAATAGCTCCAAAAAGATTTCCTGAATCGGTCAAAGCTAAACTCGTCATCCCCAGTTCTTTAGCTTTCTTAGCAAGAGACTTTACACTGATCGTAGAATCTAAAATAGAATATTGAGAATGGGTATGTAGGGAAATCCAATGTGTCATGAAGCATACTCAGGGTTCGATTTGGCAGCCCAAAGGGGAAGCAGCAGTAGCCCTGCAAGGACTCCACATCCCATGAGAGCGATAAAAAAACCATCCCATCCCCAATCTTGAGAAATTTTCCCTAGAGGGTATCCAGCAACTGCTGCTCCAAGATAGGCAAACCAACCTACAAACCCAGTGGCTGTCCCTGCTGCCTGATGATGAGATAATTCTGCAGCGGCCATCCCAATAAGCATCTGAGGACCAAAAATAAAAAATCCAACCATAAACATGAGGGAAGAAACCCACCAGAGCTGTCCTGCAGGAGCCATCCATACAGCCCCAATAATAAGAATTACACCGAGAGTAAAAAGAACATTGACAGGACCTCTTTTCCCCGCAAAAATTTTATCTGAAATCCATCCCGCAGCCAAACTCCCTGTAAATCCTCCAATTTCAAACCAAAAAATTCCAGAACCTGCATGAAGCATCGAATACCCCTTGGCTTCATGAAGATAAAGACAAATCCAATCATTGAGTGCTGTTCTTAGAATATAGACAAAGAAATAGGCACTCGCTAAAACCCAGAGAATCCGGTTTTTAAGAACAAACTTCATTAAAATATCTTTAGCCGTCACCTCAGAAGTTCTTTCTTCCTTACGGGCACGAACCTCATCTCCCCTCCATTCTCCAACCGCTGGCAATCCCATTGAACGAGGAGTATCCCTCAAACAGTAAATTAAAAAGACACCCATTCCAATAGCGAGAACTCCAGGAATATAGAGGGCACTTCTCCAGCCCAAAAATTGAATACACACGGCTGCAATCAGAGGGATGAGAGCCCCACCTACATTATGAGACGTATTCCACATTCCCCACCATCGCCCCCTTTCGGTTTGAGAATACCAGTGGGTTAAAAGTTTAGAACAAGGGGGCCATCCCCACCCTTGAAACCAGCCGTTAAGCCCCCAAAAGATAATAAAAATCATCAGCGACGAACTGAGCCCAAAGAAAATATTGACAATCCCGGTCAATATCAATCCAATCCCCATAAAAAATCGAGGATTCGATTTATCGGAAATCACTCCACTTAAAAATTTACTGAATGCATACATAATCGACAGAACACTCGCTAAAATACCGAGTTCAGCCTTCGTAAAACCCAGCTCTACCATCATTGCAGGCATCGCAAATGTAAAACTTTTTCGGGTGAAATAATAAAATGCATACCCCACATACATTCCAATAAATGTCCTGATTCTCCAGTACTTATACTGACGATCGATCTCTTGTTTATCCTGAATAAGGGGCTGATCTGGAGCTAATTTTAGTATGTTTATGGCGTTCATCATGATGACGAGGTTAGAAAACAAAGGGGCTTCTGTCAACAAGAATTCTCGAGTTTTCTTGTGTATAATATCGAATTTCAGGCATTTGTGTAAATGATGAGCAGCTACGACCCCTTCTTAAAGCCCATTCAACCTATCGGTCCAGAAGACCAAGAAAAAATTCACCCTACCGCCGCAGATGAACTCCGCATCAAGGACGATGGAAGGGGAGAAATTAAAATTTTCATTAGAGAGGAAGGACAAAATTTAGGACCCTATTTTGCTCTTATTTATTTTCTGAAAGATGCTCTTTCTCTTATCAACACAACAGAACTCCCTCTTCTAAAGGGAGCGATCCGGAGTGACCCCCTCCTTCCCCTTCTCAAACGACTTCATAATCAACTCAAAGAACTTACCGAAATCAATCAAAGTCAAAATATCTCTTACAGCCTCGCCTTAACCCTCATTTGGAATGAACTTCTGCAACAATATTCACTCGCCAAATCGGGCAAACAAACTTCTACACTCCCTCTTGATGACGTTTTTTCTCTGATTCAACAGATTCAAAATTATCCTCAAGAGGCTAAATATTCGCTCGGTTATTATTTATCAGAATATGCTGGCAAATCCTGGTTCCCCTTTCCCTATATAGAGCTTTTAGCCAAGCTCCATCAAGATCATATTGAAACCCCTATCCATAGCCATTTACAAAAATGGTTGAATCTCTTAGAGAAACTCGTCTAAACTGTTCCTATGAAATTTGCAATTCCCAAAGGATGCAACGACATCCTCCCCACAGAAGTAGGAGCCTGGCAAGCAATTGAAGAGCTCATCCGCGCCCTATGCCACACTTATGCTTACATGGAGATCCGAACTCCTACTTTTGAACACACCGAGCTTTTTCTCCGCTCTTCAGGAGAAACTTCAGACATTGTTTCTAAAGAAATGTATACCTTTGAAGACAAAGGTCACCGCTCTCTTACTCTCCGCCCTGAAGGAACAGCTCCCGTCATTCGTTCTTATGTTGAAAATGGACTCCATCATAGCCCCTATCAGAAGTTTTTCTATATAGGCCCTTATTTTCGCTATGATCGTCCTCAAGCAGGGCGTTGCAGGGAATTTCATCAGTTTGGCATTGAACATATCGGCAGGGATGACCCTGAAGCTGATTTTGAAGCGATTGACCTGCTCTTCTCTTTTTATCAAAGACTAGGGCTTTCTCACCTTACGCTTCTTCTTAACTCTGTAGGGGATGAGAAAACACGTACTCATTACAAAGAACTTCTTAAAAATTACCTAAAACCCCATTTTGATGCACTTTCTTCAGAAAGCCAGTCCCGTTTTGAAAAAAATCCCCTCCGCATTCTCGATACAAAAAATAAGGAAGAACGACTTCTTCTTAAAGAAGCCCCTTCGATTCTCGATTGCTTATCTGATGAAAGTTTACTCCATTTTGAACAGCTACAAAAACTGCTAACCAAACGGAACATCCCCTTTACGATCGACCCCTCTTTGGTTAGAGGCCTTGATTATTATAACCGGACTGTTTTTGAAATTACCTCGACTTCTTTGGGAGCTCAAAATACGCTGGGAGCAGGGGGGCGTTATAATGGTCTTATTGCCGCTTGTGGAGGCCCTGATCTCCCCGCAGTGGGATTTGGAACAGGACTTGAGCGGATACTTTTAACTCTAAAAGCACAAAATCTCCTCCCGAAAACGACAAAGGGATTGTCTCTTTTCATTATCCCCCTTGGAGACGCAGCACAAGAAGCTTCCTTTAACCTTCTTTTTGCACTGCGCAAACTTCATCTTGCTGCAGAAATTTATGCACGTGGCAAAAAACTCCAAAAAGGATTACAACTTGCAGATGAACTTGAGGCCGAATTTGTTATCGTCCTTGGAGAAACAGAACTCGCTTCAGGCGAGATAGATCTTAAACACATGAAGACCCGTACTCAAGAAAAGGTAAGGCTTGATCCATGCACTATTGCCGAACACATACGTGCCAAGATCTGAATCTCTCTCATGTTGCTCATTCAGTCACCCTCTCTGGCTGGGTTCATCGACGTAGAGATCACGGGGGATTGATTTTTATTGATCTCCGCGACCGGTTTGGAATCACACAGCTTGTCCTTGATCCCAAAAAACATCCTGATGCACATACTATCCGCTCAGAGTGGGTGATATCTGTCTCAGGGATTGTACTTAAACGTGAGGCAGAAGCCATCTCCCATAAACTAAAGACAGGAGAGATTGAGATCGAAGTCAAGCAGCTTTACATCCTTTCGAAAGCACACACTCCCCCTTTTACTATCGCTGATGATCATAGCGATGAAGTGAATGAGGAACTCAGACTCAAATTTCGGTATCTCGACATTCGGAGAGGCAAAATTAGTGATAATTTAGTTAAGCGACATGAAGCCATGCTTTCTATTCGCAATTTTCTTGCAGCTCACAACTTTCTTGAAATCACAACCCCCATTTTAGCGAAATCCACTCCTGAAGGTGCAAGAGATTATTTAGTCCCCTCAAGAGTTCATCCTGGTTCATTCTACGCCCTTCCTCAATCCCCTCAAATTTTCAAACAACTCCTTATGGTCAGCGGGATGGATCGGTATTTTCAGTTTGCTACCTGCTTTAGAGATGAAGATCTTCGAGCAGACCGTCAACCTGAATTTATGCAAATTGATATAGAGCTTTCTTTTGCAACACCCCAAACGCTCTACTCTCTGATTGAAGATCTGATTTGTTCCTTGTTTGGCAAACATCCTTTTCGCCGCCTGTCTTATGCAGAATGTCTCGAAACTTACGGGACAGACAAACCAGATCTCCGATTTAAAATGCCCTTATTTTGCTTAAGGGATCTCGCTAAAACATCCCAATTTACCGTCTTTCAAGAAGCTCCTTGCGTAAAAGGGCTCTGCATTAAAGGAGGGGCCTCTTTTTCTCGTGGGGATATTGAAAAATATACAGCTGTAGCAACCCACCTTGGTCTTCCAGGACTTGCCTGGATGAAGTTTCAAGAAGGAGCACTCAATTCTAATATTGTTAAATTTTTTAATGAAGATGAGCAAAGAAAAATATGCACCCTGTCTCAAGCCGAAGAGGGAGATCTCCTCTTTTTTGCAGCTTCGGATGAAAAAAAGGTAAATCAAGTTCTCGATCATTTGAGAAGAAAACTCGCCTGCGATCTCAACCTCATCGAAGACTCCTATCAATTTCTCTGGGTTGATCACTTCCCCCTTTTTGAATATGACGCAGAAAAAGAAGGATTAAGTAGCATGCATCACCCTTTTACCATGCCTCATCCCGAAGATCTTCCCCTCCTTGATACTGATCCTCTAAAAGTAAGAGCAAATGCTTATGATCTTGTCCTGAATGGATATGAAATCGGAGGGGGCTCTGAACGAATCTATAATCCTGAACTCCAATCTAAAATTTTCTCTCTTCTTTCCCTTTCCCCTGAGCAAATTCAGGAAAAATTTGGATTTTTTGTGGAAGCCCTCAAATATGGGACCCCTCCTCATTTAGGAATGGCCCTTGGATTCGATCGATTGATGATGTTGCTTTGCAATACGGATAATATTAGAGATGTCATCGCCTTCCCTAAAACACAAAAAGCAGCCGATTTAATGACCGATTGCCCATCAGGAGTCAGTCGGAATCAACTCTTTGAGCTCCACCTTCTGAAATAAAAACCCATTGTTCAATTCAATAAGGTATTGTATCATGGACCTACCCAACCTAAGGAGTGGATGATGTTAAAATATGTTCTCCCCCTCGCACTACTTTCTATCGGAGCGCAGGGGTTTGCGAAAGAGCTGAATGAACCAGCTACTGAATCAGCGAAGACAACGACCGTTGCCGTTGAAAAAGATCTAGGCATGATTTCGGAGACCCTAGGCCACCTCATTGCTAAAAATTTAGATACCCTTGGCTTTCAATTCGACATGAAAAGGGTGATCAAAGGACTTGAGGATTCAATGACGGGAAAAGCTGCCCCACTTTCTGAAGCAGAATGTGTACAAGCAATTACCCTTATTCAAGAAGAACAATATGCAAAGCTTTCAGAAACTAATCTTTCAGCAGCTTCAAGCTTCATGGAAAAAAATGTGCTTGAAGAAGGCATTATTCAAGTACAAAAGGGAAAACTTCACTACCGAGTGAATCAGCCAGGAACTGGCGCTATCGTACAAGCTTCTGATTCTCCTGTCATCCGCTATGTAGGAAAATTCCTCGATGGGAAAATCTTTGGACAGTCCAAAACTGAAGAAACGATCTCTCTTGAAGATACTATCCCAGGCTTCAAGCAAGGGATTGTAGGAATGAAAGAAGGGGAAAAAAGAACTCTGTATATCCACCCAGAACTTGGGTATGGAACAAGTAGCTATCTTCCACCAAACACACTCCTCACGTTTGAAATTGAAGTAGTAAAAGCAAATGCTCCTAAAGAAACTCCTAAAATGGGAGACCTTGAGCAAGAAATTTCTACAGAATCAGCACAGTGAAAATTGTCCTGTTTCAACCACAAATTCCTCAGAATACGGGGAATATCGTGAGAACCTGCAAAGCGACAGGGGCCGATCTTATTTTGGTTGGACCCTGTGGCTTTAAAACAAGCAATCGGTATCTTAAAAGAGCGGGTTTAGACTATTGGGAAGGGGTCAACGTCACCCTGATCGATAACCTCTCTCTCTACCTCGAAACAGTCCCTCGCTTTTTCTTATTTAGTTCAAAAGGAAAAACCCACTACACCAATATTGTTTACGAATGGGACGATCATCTCATTTTTGGATCAGAAACGACAGGCTTGCCCGAATCTCTCCTTCTTGAGCACCGAGATCGTTTGGTAACAATCCCGATGCAAGAAGGGGCTAGATGTCTGAATCTCGCCAATTCAGCTGCAATCGGGGCCTATGAACTCATCAGACAAGCAGGATTCCCTAAAGAACCCCTTCTACAAAATCTCGAAGTGCATCGAGATCTTTAAGCCCAACACAACGAGCTACCTCAGCCCCGTTTTTAAATAAAACGAGAGTCGGAATAGACGTTATCTGGAGAGCTCCCGCAGCTTTTGAGCTTTTATCAATATCGACTTTAACAAAAGACACATCCCCTTCCATCTCATGAGCAAGCTCATCGAGAACGGGCGCCATCATACGGCAGGGGCCACACCAATCGGCATAGAAATCAACGAGGACTACCCCGTTTTTGACTTCTTGATCGAATTCACTATCTGATATTACTTTAACCATGCGGAAAGAATAACTTAGAACCCACCTAAGTGTCAATATCCCTTATGGTCTCGTAACTCAAGAACTTTCCATGCCTCTTTGATAGCCTCAGCCACTTTTGCTTTTGGAGCCTCTTTAAAATTTTCCCATAAAAGAGGTTCCCCAAAATAAATCGTGAGTTTTCCTCCGGGACGAGGCCATTTTTTCCCTCTAGGCCATATAGAAAATGCCCCTTCAATATAAACAGGAACAATGGGCTTTTTAGATGAATTCATAATGAGCCCAATCCCCGGCTTAATCTCCTGCACTGTGCCATCCAAAGAACGAGCTCCTTCTGGAAAAATCACCACTTTATTCCCCTGATTCAACAATCTAACGAGGAGTTTAACCGCATTCAAATTATGATCATCCGATACCGGGTGGGCATTAAGCGCTGAAATCAACCTGCCAAACACGCCATGAAATAGGGTATCTCGGGCCAAAAAATGGACCTCTCCAGGACTTGCTATCGCCACAAGAGGGGGATCGAGATACGAAACATGATTAGCGGCTAAAAGAGCCCCTCCCTCAGGAAGGTTTTCTCTCCCCACAATCTGAATTTTATAAAATAAATGGAGCAGGGATTTTGCAAAAGAAAGAATCAAAATATATAAAAAAGAAACCTTTTTCATTTTACAAACATAATAATTTGATCCACAACCTCATTGACAGTTAAATTTGTGGTATCAATAAGATGGGCATCTACCGCCTGTTTAAGAGGGGCTACTTTCCGATGAGTATCCGCAAAATCTCTTTCTTTCAGATCCTCTAATACCTCCTCAAAAGTAACCCCTTTTGATTCCTTAAATCGACGTTCCGCCCTTTTTTCAGGAGTTGCCGTTAGAAAAATTTTTACCTCGGCACTGGGGAAAACTACGGTGCCTAAATCCCTTCCTTCAAACACCGTATTTCCCTGCAGAGCAAATGTCTTTTGAAAGTGCAAAATTCCCTCTCTTACCGCAGGAATTGCGGAGTATAAGGAAGATAATCTTGTCACTTCAGGAGAACGAATCACCTCTGTCACATCCTGATCCCGAATAAAATAGCGATCCCCCTCAATCCGGAAAGGAAAATCTCGGGCGACTTCTACAGGATCTTTTTTTGTCCGATCGGTTTCATAAGCTAAAGCGCGATATAGCGCTCCTGTATTAAAATAGGTGAATCCCAGCTTTTGAGCGACTGCTTTCGACACTGTCGATTTACCCGTTCCTGCGGGCCCATCAATGGTAATAATCATAAACTTAAGTATAAATAGACTACCGGTATTGTGAATAAAAGGGAATCTAACATATCGAGAATTCCTCCAAAACCTGGAAGCCGATTACTATCTTTTACCCCAAACGAGCGCTTCAATAAAGACTCCGCAAGATCACCTATTTGAGCCACGCAACCAAGAGATGCTCCCATTAACAAACTTTCTTTTAAAGAAAGAAAATGAAACAGCCCAAACAAAAGACTCAGCAAAACCGCTCCTAAAAATCCAATCACTCCCCCCTCTATCGTTTTGCCAGGGGAAAGTTCTGGAGCTAACTTATGTTTGCCAATAAACCTTCCTCCAAAATAGGCACATATATCCACACTCTTAGTAACAAGTAAAAGATACACAACCCAGCCCCTTTCTACAAAAAGGAGACTGAGCACCATGGTGAGGGGAACTCCTAAATAAACAAGACCAAAAAATCCCTTTACTGCCTCGTTGAAGCCTGTGCTGATATTGCCAAATTGGCTGACAAAGAAAAATAAAAAAGCAAGCCCAAGAACACAGTACTGAAGGTCAAAATAGCCTAACCAAACCATGGCCGCCACAGCGATCACAAGATCATATTTTCTTTTGAGTTGAGATAACACAGCATATTCATAAGCCCCAACCGCCCCCATTATTCCAACAAAAGCAAAAACAAACCACTGAACATAAATAAAAGAAGAGAAATAAATCAATAAAGCAATAATTGCAATTGCTATTAAAGAAACAGTAAATCTCTTTGTTAAATCATAAAACATCATTTACCCCACCGCCTTGTCCGGGCTTGATATGTCTGAATTGCTTTAAGAAAGTCTTTAGGACTAAATTCAGGCCACATCACCTCAGTAAAATAGAGTTCTGCATAAGAGAGTTGCCACAGAAGAAAATTGGACAGCCGCTTCTCTCCTCCTGTACGAATAAACAGCTCTGGATCAGGCCATGCCGCTGTATCCAAATACTTTCCAAGTTCCACCTCTGTCAATTCTCCCTCTCTACAGTGCTTGACCGCTTCCATCGCAGCCCTTCTGATATCATCGCGCGCCCCATAATTGATCGCAAGAATCAGATCGAGTTTTGTTCCAAATTGTGTCACTTCTTTGGTTGTTTGAATTTGCATCTTGAGCTGAGGAGGAAGAGGAGAAAGATCCCCAATGGTATGAAAGCGAATCCCCTTTGCCTTCATTTTTTCTGTCTTAGATACGAGATAGTAATTTAAAAGACGCATCAATCCACTCACTTCCAGCGAAGATCTTCTCCAATTTTCGGTAGAAAAACTATACGAAGTTATTATTTTAACTCCAAGATCTACTGCCGCAGTAATAGTGCGGTCAAATGCATGCGCCCCTTGGTAGTGGCCATATATCGCCGGTTTATTTCTAAGACGCGCCCATCGCCGATTCCCATCCATAATAATGGCAATATGCTTCGGCACCTCGTTTAAAACTAAATCCTTAAGTTCTTCCTGAGTAAAGATCACGCATTCGAAAGATAGCAAAGAGGCTGATAAATTCATAGACAGAATAATTGAGCAGAGCTATACTTTTTTTATTAAAAATAAAGGATTCTTCATGGAACGGCGTAACCGGTGGCAATTTTTTCTGATCGTGGGCGTCCTCGTCCTTACGATCTACAACATTCTTCCGACGATTTTCTACTATACAAAACCGTTAAAACACCCCATCGAACTCTCTCAAGCCGAATCCATTGCAACTGCCTCCCTTAAAAGAGTGAATTCCCTTGAAGAACATTCCCTTAGCTGGTTGAAATCCTACAATAAACTCCTCCATCTCAACCCCACCTCTATCCAACTAGACCAGGAAGACCCTCAACTCGTTCGCATTTCCTACCGTTCTATTGAGGAAGCTTCCCTCTTTAAAAAGCATCTCCCCCGAGCTGGAGCCCTGATCCCTTTTACCCCTGCACAACTCGATCTCATTCCTACAAATGGAAAAGAAGTCCTCGTTAGACGCAATATTCCTCTCCACTTTGAAGCAGGACAAGAAAAAGAATTTTTCTCTTTTGTCCCAAAATGGGATGAAAATGAAAATATCACCCCTTCTTACCGAGCCATCGTTCAGGATAGACTTCTTCAACTCGCCCTCAGCACAGGAGGGACCAGTGAAAATGCAAACCTTGCTCAAATTGCCATCCAAGACAAGCGATCTGACGAATTCCTTATGATTCTTGCTCAAAATATGAATACCTATGCGGAGGTTTTCAAAGGGCACCCCAAACTTCTCAACCGATTTTTTGGCACATTCACTCAATCAACAGACCGCCCTTCCATCCCAGAGCTTCTCAGCTCTATGAATGATCTCAAGGATCAAGTCAAACTAGATCGGATCGCCCTTGAGGAAGAATCTAAAGCTCTTCAAAAAAAGGGAGAATACCTCCCTTCTACAAAACAAGAACGGCTCGAGTTCCTCGCCTCAAGACAAGAAAAACTCGACAAAGCGACAGCCCTTCTTAAGTCTCATTCCACAACCTTCTCAAATGGGGCAAAACCTTGGACTCTAAAAGATCTCTCAGAACACCTCACCGATTCTCTCTCTATAGGGCTACGCAACCCCTTCTTTGAAACCATTCAGATCGATTGGTCTAACGAGACCATCCAATTAGAACTCCACCCTGATGTAGCCGCATTCAGAGAACAAACGACCGATCGTTATGTCAAAGATATGTTTGACAGACTCCTCTTTAGTGAAGTGGCTCGTATTGGACGCGACTCAGGAGAAGAACTGTCTCCTTTCCGCGGCAATTTCCGAGTTACCCTCTCTGAATTACCTGGTAGCACGGGACTCCTCGTCTTCAATCTCCCTAAACTTGCCGAGAAAAAAAGTGAAGAACTCACCCACTTTATTCGCACACACTGGCACCCCACTCACCCCGACCTCAATCTGCCCGTGTGGGATATGGCCACCTATCAAACCCTTCCTAAATCTGAACGCAAATTGGGAATTCTTGTCTACGCCCCTATCACCGACAACCTATCCATTAAAGGTCTTCACAATCAGTCTATCTATGTGATTGCAAAAGGGATGGAGCAAATTATTCAAAAAGTGAGCGCCCACCCGAATGCCCCTGAAAATGCAACCTTCATGCATGAATTCAATGAACTCAGAGAACTCTTAAGAAAAAATGGATTCATTAGCTATTCAGGAGCCTCTTTTTCCTTAGATTCCTCGCTTGCAAGTGATTTCATTTTTGAAGAAGAAGGTTACTTCAACTATATTCTCAGCGCCACAAGAGAAAACTTCCAAACACATGGAACAATCAGATTCGCAACACTAGAGCTCTCTAACGTAGAACAACGCATTTTAGCCCTCAATCGCATTGATGACAGCATTCATGCAGACCTCCTTAGATGGAGAGATGAATTTAATGCAGCTCAAGTGAATCTGAATCTCCATGCTAAACTTGATGTCCCTAAACCCACTTCTAGCCCCTTCCTCAGTAATTTCGTTCTCAGCACTGTGAAATACTTCCGAGGAGATGATCGAAAAATTCTCCACTGGGGCCTTGACCTGAATGGAGGAAAAACGGTTCAAATTGAACTTAGAAACCAGAATAATCTCGTCGTTAAAGATGAAGCAGATCTTAAACAAGGGATCAACGAACTCTATAACCGCGTAAATAAAATGGGGGTCTCTGAGGTTTCAATTAGACAAGAAGGAAATCATATCGTTCTCGATTTCCCAGGAAAGCAGAACCTTTCGGCATCTGAACTTGTGAAAGCTTCATCCATGTATTTTCATGTCGTCAATGAAAAATTTTCGATGAAAAACAAAGACCTTGCTCCTCTGATCAATCAGTTTCTGCAAGGAGTCTGGAATGAAGCCGTCGTAACCAATCGAAAGGACCCAAGCAGCATCAATCAAATTGCTTGGCGCCATCTCTATGGAGAAGCTGTTGATTATAATGCGGTTCAACCAATCAATGACCTCGCCAAAACACTCCATAGTCAAGGATTGCGTCTTATCCCAGAAGGGGAATTAGGAACAAGCAGCGCTTTTAATGATCAGTTTTCTAAAATTGCCCTCTACAGAGGCGATAGCTTTACAGACTGGTATGGACAATCCCACCCTCTCTTAATCGTATTCCGCAACTACGCACTCGAAGGATCTAACCTTGAAAATGTGCATGCCTCTTACGATGCAGCAAAAGGGAACTTCCTTTCATTTGAAATTGCAAGCTCGCAAACTCTCGCAGATGGGACTAAAACAAACCCTCGCGGAGACCTTTATACCTGGACAAATACCTTTTCAAAAGAATCAGTTCAAGGGACTCCTCTCTCTCACTTCTCCCAAAATAAAGGATGGAGAATGGCCGTTGTCTTGAATGGATCTGTGATCAATGCCCCCGATCTCGACTCTGCTCTCGATCGAAGTGCTATGATCTCCGGAAGCTTTACCCAAAGAGAAGTTCAACACCTTGAAGCAGATCTTAAAGCAGGATCACTCACCTTCGCTCCCCAGATTCTCTCAGAAAAAAATGTAAGTCCAGAACTTGGGCTTACCGACCGCAATCGAGGCATCGCAGCGACCATTGTCGCCCTTATTGCAGTCATCTCCCTTATGTCGTTCTACTACCGATTTGCCGGAGTTGTTGCTTCCGTTGCTGTTATTTTTAACCTTCTCATCATGTGGGCAACGCTCCAAAACATCCAGGCAACAATGACTCTTGCTGGACTCGCCGCCATGATCCTTACAGTAGGTATGGCTGTCGATGCAAACGTGCTTGTCTTTGAGCGCATTCGAGAAGAGTTTGCCGCAAGCAAACGACTCGCCTCCGCTGTCCGGGCTGGCTATTCTAAAGCTTTTTCAGCGATTCTAGACTCTAATGTGACCACCGTAATTGCTGCGCTCATCCTTATGAATTTTGATTCAGGCCCTGTCAAAGGATTTGCCGTGACCCTGATTATCGGCATTGTCTCTTCTATGTTTACAGCCCTCTTCATGACCCGGTTCTTCTTTGCACAGTGGATCCAGAATCCACAGAACAAAGAACTTAAAATGGCCTCTTTGATTCATAAAACCCACTTTAACTTTCTCAAATATGGGAAAATCGCCATTGTCCTTTCTACATTGGTGATCTGTGCAGGGGGAATTTTAAGTGTTACAAATAAAACTACCTTCCTTGGAATGGATTTTTCTGGAGGTTTTGCCCTCACCATCGATGTAGAAGGTCAAAAAGGGATGAATTACCGTCAGGCTGTCGAAGAGGCTCTGACTCATGGTGGCCTCTCCCTTCAAGACATTCAGGTTCGAGAACAAAATCCAGTGAGCAATATCAAGCTCCTCCTTAGCACTCATCTTGAAGATAAGGGGCAACCTTTTTACAATATGCCTCTTGAAATACAAAATCCCGATGTTAGTTATCCTTATCAAAATAATCCCCGAATTAACTGGGTAGTGAATACCCTTCAGGAACAAGGGCTTACCCTCTCCAACCTCGATACGATTGATCAGAATTGGACAAGCGTAAGCGGACAGATGTCAGACGCTATGAGAAATAATGCGATCCTTGGCCTCAGCCTTGCCCTGCTCTGTATTCTCGCTTATATCGCCTTCAGATTTGAATTTAAATATGCTGTTGCAGCAACTCTAGGGCTCGTTTTCGACGTCCTCTTTACCATGGGATTCCTCGGCATCCTCCATTCTATAGGAGTTCCCGTGCAAGTCGACCTAAAAATCATTGCAGCACTCATGACGATTATCGGATATTCACTCAACGATACAATTATTATTTTTGATCGTATCAGAGAAGACCTCCGTCTCATGAGAAAACACTCCATGCTTGAGATCATTAATCATGCACTTAATGTCACCCTCAGCCGAACACTCATGACTTCTGGAACCACCCTTATCGTATTACTTGCTCTTATTACCATTGGAGGCAGTACGATTTTTGGTCTTTCACTTGTCATGATTATTGGAGTGGTTTACGGAACCTTCTCTTCTCTCTTTATTGCAACACCCTTGCTCGTATTTCTCCAAAAAAGAGAAGAAGTCCGTACAGAAAAATTGCTGTTAAATGCTTAGACTGATAGATAGAACAATAATTTAACCAAGCTATAGGCTTACATTGATTCCTAAGCAGGCGTTCAATGATCCAGTATGGGTCTATCCGAAAGAAGACGAGGCTTGGCTAAAAAAAATCGTTGATGAATTCAATATTCATCCGGTGATAGCTCAAATCCTCATCTCTCGAGGATTTACTACGCACGAAGCGATCCACGAATATCTCTACGCTAAACTGCCCAATCTGCACGATCCTCGCCTTTTTGCAGATATGGATAAGGCAGTTGCCCGAATCTTTGAAGCGCGCGAAAAAGGAGAAATCGTTCTTGTTTATGGGGACAATGATGTAGACGGCATTACAGGAACCTCTCTTCTTGTCGATTTTTTACGCCGGATCGATGTCAATACCTACTTCTACGTTCCCAATCGAAACTCTCTTAAACAAAATATTATTTTAGACGCCTTAGAATTTGCTCTCCGCAACGGCTGCACCCTCCTTATCACTGTCGATTGTGGTATTACCGCAGCGACAGAAATTGCCGAAGCGCTTAAACAAAAAGTAGACGTCATCATCACCGATCACCACGAACCTACAGCCCGCATTCCCCATTGTGTAGCGACCTTAAATCCAAAACTCCTGAGTAGCACCTATCCCAATCGAGATCTAACAGGAGTTGGTGTCGCATTTAAACTGGTTCATGCCGTGACGAATGCCCTTGTATCTGCAGGCAAAATTTCTCCTACAAAAATTGATCTTAAACGCTTTCTCGATCTTGTCGCACTAGGAACCATTGCCGATATGGGATCTCTGCGAGGAGAAAACCGGATCCTCGTCCGTTATGGCCTTCGCCAATTTGCAAAAACAAAACGGATTGGCCTGATTAAACTTCTTGAAGTATGTGACCTTGGACGAAATCTTCTCACGACGACAGATATAGCCTCTAAAGTGGCTCCTCGATTAAATAGCCTTGGCCGCATCGCTGACCCCATTAAAGGAGTAGAACTTCTTCTCATTCGAGACCCTAAACGGGCAGAAGATCTGGCCCTAGAACTCGACCTCAACAACTCAGAAAGGCAGCGCATTGAACGGAAAGACTCAGAGTCTATTGAAGAACTCCTCAATAAGCACCCTCACGTCCTTAATGATAAAGCAATTATCCTTTATTCCGAAGAATGGCACCCTGGAGTCATTCCGATTATTGCAGCCCGTATTGCTAAGCAATACAACCGTCCGACCTTGATTATCTCGATTGAAAATGGAATAGGAAAGGCTTCTATTCGAACAATTCCTGAATTTCCCCTTTTAAAACAACTCCACACCCTCTCTCACCTCCTTATCAACTATGGAGGTCATGATTTTGCGGCAGGCATGTCCATTCGGACAGAAAACCTCGAACTCTTTAAAGCGAAATTTATTGAAGCAGCAAACGCAGCCCTCCAAGACCAAGATATTACCCCCAAATTACACCTAGATTCTGCTGTCTCTTTTCAAGATATCACCTATGAATTCCTCGAATCCATTTCGCTTCTAGAACCCTACGGAACAGACAATCCTCCTCCCATCCTCTTTAGCACAGTCCATCAATCCTGGACTCCAAAAGTCGTTGGGAAAAGCCACTTAAAGCTTTACCTAGAACAAGGGGAACGGATGTTAGAGGGAATTGGATTTGGAATGGCGGAACACCGCCCCCGTCTCTTGAAGAAAAATCTCACCTTACAGATTGCGTTCACCCCTCATATCAGCGTTTTCCTCAACAAATCGAGTATTCAGCTGCAGATTAAAGGATTTAAGATCCTCGACTCAATAAAATGAGATCCTTAATCACGTGGGTCGCCTCTTCAAGCTGCAGGTCGGTTTTACCATAGATTTCAATCTTCTCTGGATCCATTTCTTCTTTTTTAATCTCGACTAAGAAATTTTGGTAATTTTTGTTTACACTCATTCTTTGAGCTGAATTCAGCCGCAGTATCTCTTTCCACTCATCTAAATAGTTCAATTTGGACTGCAAATGATTGGGTGAATAAACTTTTAATAACTTCCCTCTTTGAAAAGGATGCACATCTGATAAGTTATCTTTAAAATTAGGTTCTATAGAATCATTTTCAAGGGGGAATTTCGCATAAGACTCCCCAATTTCCATTTCAGAATAAATCCCGGGAATCACAATATCAGATTTAGCCCCCACAAGCTGAGGACTTTTTCCCCCAACTGTGTAATAAAGGCCCCTTGTGACTTTATATTCACCTTGAGGATTCACAGATTCCTGACTCGTATCTAAGGTGAATGTCTGATAAGTGCCTTTTCCATAGGTTTTTGTATCACCCACAAGAAGAGCCCGGCCATAATCCTGGAGGGCCTGCCCTACAATCTCCGCTGCCGAGGCTGAGGTTTTATCAGTTAAAACAACAAGAGGGCCATCCCAAGCTATCCGATCACTTAAATTGCGAAGGTGGTGAACTGTCCCATCACTATCTTTAACAGAAACGACAATCCCTTGAGAAATAAAAAGAGAAGTCACTGCAACAGCCTGGGAAAGGACCCCCCCTGCATTACCGCGAAGATCAAGGATAATCCCATTCACCTTCCCTTTACTTTTTAATTCTTCAATAGCAAGTCTTAAATCCTCAGCAGAGGAATAGGTTGGGTCCTGATAAAATGAAAATAACTTTAAAATCCCGATAGACCCATCACCAAAAGGGGTTGAATCTACTTCAAAACGGCTCTCTTTTAAAACCACTTCATCCCGAATAATTCTCACCTGAAGCGTTTTTTCTGATTGTTCTCCTTCCCGAATCACCGTGAGATCGACAGCCGTGCCTTTAGGCCCCCTAATTTTTTCAATCGCTTCTGCAATATCAAGCCCAATAATCGGATCATTATCGACCGCTATAATCCGGTCCCCTACCTTGAGTGCCCCCGATCGAAGAGCAGGCCCTCCCTCCAATAACTGCATTAAAATAAGCCCATTAAGATTTTCCCTAAGCTGAGCTCCTATTCCAATCAATCTCTGTTGCACCTGAATTAAAAACTGACTCGCTTCATATGGAGTAAAATAGACAGTATGCGCGTCTAATGAAGAAGTTAACGCCTTTAAAAAGGTTGCAAGCATCTGAGCCTGAGGTTGTTCCTTTACTAATTCATTTTCTCGATGGAACCGCCTTTTCTCAAGCCTTTTGAGGAACATGTCCTTCCCCTCTTCCCCCATTTTCGCCGCAGCTTCTAATTGAAGAGCTCTCATGCGAATCAGCCGGGTTTTCAGCTCTTCTGGGGTTTTAGCCCAAGCCATATCTTTAAATTCTTTAACATCAACACCTTGAGGAAGCTCTTCATCAACCATCTGAGCTTCAATAACTTGACGTCTATCAATGGCCTTCAGCATCACTTCATAGACCCTGTCAAATACTTCGAAATGGCGCTTTCCGTAGTCCTTGCATACCCTGCCTAGGAGCTCTGGAGTAGGAGACTCAAACTCAACCACTTCATTTTCAAGAAGATATGTCTTAACTGGATCAAGGTGCTCAAGGAAAAGTTTAAGGGTTCTCCCTGCAATTTCTTCATTAAAGGTTTTATGAACTACATGCGCTTTTAAAACTTCTTCCCCTTTTTTATGCGCCAGCTGAGGGGTCAATTCGGGAGGCTTTGCACTAAGGCTTAAGGAAATAAATAAGCAAAAAACGATAATCTTTTTATTCATGAAGCTCCATATATTCAAGCAATTGCATGTCAGCAACTTATTCTTACCCGTTCTTTCATTTTTGTCGAGTTATCCCTAAGCAAACAAGAAAAAATAGAAAATGTAAAGAATTTGGATTGATAAGAATTCATTTTTTTGTAATAATTAAATGTACAAAGTGAAAATAATAAAGCAAAAGAAACACATATTCACCTGTTTTTAAATGGATTTTGATGAATCAAACTCCTGTTAATTACTAAAAGCGTGGGTTATAAAAGTTTTTTTGCCATATAGGAGGAAACTACTATGGACTTGGATCATTTCACCAAGCCAGATGAATCGACGACAGACATTGGATCGTCGGAGAAACCACTAAAAAAAGTGGTATCTATTACTGAAGCTGCCAAAATCAATAATGTGACGAGGCAAGCCATTTATGTAGCAATTAAGCAAAAAAAATTAAAAGCACATAAAGACGCTACAAGATGGCTAATTCATCTAACAGACCTGGAAGAGTATCGAACTAACAAATACTCAAGAACAAAGTCTATGTTCGACGGCGAACTGCTATTTGATAACCGCGCCGGTTACTATTCTGTAAAACAAGTCGCAAAAATGCTCGATGTCCCCGCCCAAAAAATCTATTATGCCACACGAATCGGCCTAATGAAAGCAACCCGAAAAGGGGCTGCTTGGGTTATTCATATTACTGAGATCAAAAATTATCAAGAGAACTATCTCAATAAACAGATTAGTTCCACTGCTGAAGCATCTTAATCAAAAGTTAAGATGTTTTTTCTTTTTTTAAGCAAAAGACACCCCCCTGTCTTTTGCTTTTTTTTATTTCAAAATTGCCCTTTTAATTTCCATCCAGACCCTTGGAGACAATACTACCCCCCAATGTCCCTCAATCCCATCTAAAACACGCCATTTTGAAGGATCTTTAGCAATTCCTCCTCTCTCGGCAGGAACAAGGAAATCTGTCCTAGAAACAATATGGTGATAGGGAATCTCTTCTCCCCGAGCTTCCCTACTCTGAATCTGTAAAGATAAAGCACTCAAATAGGTAGACCCCTCTTGCATTTCTTCATCTGTGGCTTTCGATACACAACAATAATTGAGTAAAGGCACCCCTTTAAAAGGGGTACAAATTGTCACCACTTTCACCACCTGATCTCTTCGCAATAACCATTCCGCAGTCTCAGCGGCAATCAATCCCCCAAGAGAATGCCCAATTAAAATCAGCTGCTCTCTTCCCGTTTCAGAAAAAATTTCCCGAATTTTTGGCATAATTTTATGAAGTGCATAATCTCGGATCCGAGCCCCTTTTTCCCCAGAAAGAAGCCCCGCATAATTCACAGTATAAATAGGCCCTACCCTTTGATCAGCAGCAAGATACCCCTTAAGAGGCAGCCACTCCGATTGATTAAACCCACTTCCATGAATCATCAAGATAGCCACCCCCCGCTTTCTCAGATCAGGGGAAGCCTCCGATCTCCCACATAAAGCCGTAGAAATCAACCCTAGTATGAGCGTAAGTCCTTCAGAAGCAATCATTAAAGGAACCCTGACTACTAAACTAGCTGTATTAATCACGCCCCTTTCAGTAAGGGCCATTGTAGGAACAAGCGCTTCGGTACTCATATGGAGAACGACTCTACCCTGTTTTTTGATTGAATTCTATAAATGAATCACTCAAACTCTTCAGCATGAATGTACGAGTACGAATAGCCCCCTCTCCCACGGGAGATCCCCATGTAGGAACTCCTTACATGGCCCTCTTTAACCTGATCTTTGCAAAACACTATCAGGGTAAATTTATTTTAAGAATTGAAGATACCGACCGAACCCGTTCCCGTCCTGAATATGAAGAAAATATCTACAAAGCCTTAAAATGGGTGGGGATTGAATGGGATGAGGGTCCAGATATTGGCGGCCCCTATGCCCCCTATAGACAAAGTGAGAGAACTGAAATCTATCGGACCTATTGTCAACAACTCCTCGATCAAGGGAAAGCTTACAAATGCTTTGCAACCGCCGAAGAACTTAGCGAAATGAGAGAGCTTTCGAAGGCTTCGGGTAGCCGTATTGGATATGACCGTCGCTACAGAAATTTAAGCCCTCAAGAAATCGCCGAACGAGAAGCGAGAAACGAACCCTTTGTTGTCAGATTGAAAGTGCCCCTGACTGGAGAATGTGTCTTTGAAGATGCTGTTAAAGGGCGCATTTCTTGCCCTTGGGCTGATATTGACGACCAAATTTTAATGAAATCCGATGGATTTCCCACGTATCATCTTGCGAATGTTGTGGATGATCACCTTATGAAAATCACTCACGTCATCAGAGGAGATGAATGGATTTCATCGACCCCTAAACATGTCCTTCTCTATGATTCTTTTGGGTGGGAAAAACCTATTTTTATGCACATGCCCCTTCTTTTAGGGAAAGATGGCAAAAAACTGTCAAAACGGAAAAATCCGACCTCTGTCTTTTACTACAGAGACTGTGGCTATTTAAAAGAAGCGTTCCGTAATTTCCTCACCCTAATGGGATATAGCATGCCCGGGGATAAAGAAATCTACTCTCTGGAAGAAATTATTCAAACCTTTGACCCAAAACGAATTGGAGTTTCTGGGGCTATCTTTGATATTCAAAAACTCGATTGGTTGAACCAACAGTATATCATTGATTCCATCCCGCAAGAAAAATTATGGGATCGAATCAAAGAATGGGGCTTTAGCGATGAAAAAATGCAAGCTCTCATTCCCCTTTGCCATACCCGAATTAAAACGTTTGGCGATTTTATGGAGCTCTTTACCTTCCTCTTTATCAACCACATCCCTCTATCTGACGATCTTCTGATGGTTAATAAGGTGGGACGAGGGGGGGTTGCAGCCATTCTCCAGTCTATGATTACCTCAATGGATGAAGAAGAGGACTGGACTGGTGTCGGATTTGAAAAGAGCTCTCGCCTTGTAGCTACTGCATTCAATATCAATCATAAAAAAATTCTTATGAAGATCTTATATGCTGTCATCACTGGGAAACATATGGGGCCTCCCCTCTTTGACACTATTACCATCCTAGGAAAAGACCGAACTCGAGTCCGTCTTCTTGAAGGAATCGAGTTTGTAGGAGGACTCTCGAATAAACAACTTGAAAGATTGGTCAAGCTCTGGCCCCAAAAACAGATGAATGAATTTATTGAGGCGTTACCTCAGGGGGAGCTTCCGTCTCAGAAATAATATAAGAGGGGGGATTATAACCCGTTTGCAAGCACCCAGTAAAAGTAAATAAAATAATAACAAAAAACAAAAAGCTTTTCATAATAATTAACCCTCTATATATTTATAATAAACACATTTACTAGATGATGGTCAATAAAGAAAATCCATTTTTAGCACCTCTTCTTGATAGAGAACGGCTGAACAAGCAGGGCTCAAGCAAAGAAACCTATCATGTATCTCTCGATATTAGAGGATCCGGGATGGTGTATTCTCCAGGTGATTGTGTAGCAGTGCTCCCTGAAAATGACCCTGAGCTCGTTCTTCTGATCGAGGAAGCTTTAGGAACTTCACAATTTCACGATTTTCTCTTAAAAAAGGCCAATTTATCTCGTGTAACTGGCCGTTTTTTAGATAAAGTATGCCACCGCTCTTTTGCCCATGAACGGGATAAAATTGAATATTTACAAGGCAAAGATCTTCTTGATATCATTCAAGATAATCAACTCGATTTTTCCTCTTTTCTAGAGCATTTATCTCCCCTACTCCCCCGTTTCTACTCGATCGCCGGGTATCATCCTGACTCAATTGATCTTTTAATCCGCACTTTCTCTTACGTTTATGCAGGGAAAGAGCGTCCAGGTGTGGCAAGTGATTTTGTATGTAGACGACATGTTACCCATTTACCTATCTATCTCCATCCTACTAAGCACTTTAAACTTCCTGAAAATCCTGAGACTCCCATTATTATGATTGGCCCGGGTA
The DNA here is from genome assembly GCA_018062315.1 of Simkaniaceae bacterium. Lineage (GTDB taxonomy): Bacteria > Chlamydiota > Chlamydiia > Chlamydiales > Simkaniaceae > JAGOSM01. Next base: position 29,054 of record JAGOSM010000014.1, read on the forward strand.
CAGGAGTAGCTCCTTTTCGTTCTTTTCTAGCAGCGAGAGCCTCTCTGCCTGGAAAAAACTGGCTTTTCTTTGGAGAGCGAAGCAGCTCAACCGATTTTTATTATGAATCTTTTTTCAAAAGCCACCCCAATCTCAAACTTGAGTGTGCCTTTTCTCGAGATCAAGCTGAGAAAGTGTATGTACAACATAAGATGCTTGAGCAAAAAGAAGAGCTAAAATCCTGGATTCAAGAGGGGGCCATCGTATATATCTGTGGCGATGCTCATCTTATGGCAAAGGATGTGCAAAACACCCTTAAAATCATTTTAGAAGTCGACGACCTCAAGGCTCTTAGAAAAAACAAACAACTCCTTCTCGACGTCTATTGAACTGTGATGACTGCAAAACACTGTAGCCCTTCTCCCCTGCCAAATGCAGTCAGAGCATCTCCAGAAGTGATTGTAAGCCCCACTTGTTCAAGATGAATACCCAGAGTCTCTGCAACAGCCCCCCTCACCTCATCTATTCTCGCCTGCAAGCGAGGTCTTGCTCCTTCCATAGCAAGCGCTACATGAACAATCGAAGCTCCTTGAAGAGTTTCTAAAGCTTTTTCAAGATAACATCTAGAATCAGTAATGCCTTCTTTCTTACACATATGGATCGCTAATTTGCCTAGAATAGGCACATGAGTAACTGACGTGATTGCGTTACATAAGGAGTGAAAAACAACATCCCCATCTGAATCGGCATCAAGACCAGGTACATCATCAAAAATCAGCCCTGCGATGACACATTTTTTTCCCGTTTTATCATCTAAAAAGCGATGACTATCTTGTCCAATTCCTACCTTCATACCCAAAGTATATAAAACTTCTCCTTTCTTGTGTATATTTCCCCCATTTTGATAGAGTAAGAAGATGGAGCAACTGATTATCAAGGGAGGAAGGCCTTTAGAAGGGACTGTGAGGGCATCAGGGGCAAAAAATGCCATCACAAAAATGCTCGTTGCCTCTCTTTTATCTGATAAAAAATGCACCTTCACTAATGTGCCAAATATTGCTGAGGTACATACCACAGTCTCCCTTTGTCAAGAACTTGGAATGCATGTTTCCTGGGATCTAGAACAGGGCATTCTCGAAGCTCAAACTAAAGAACTCATTTCTACCTACGTTCCTCAACGTTTTTCTGGGGCGAATCGGATCCCCATTCTCCTCATTGGAGCCCTTCTTGGACGATCTCGAGAAGATATTATCATTCCCACAGTAGGTGGCTGTAAAATTGGAAAAAGGCCCGTTGACTTCCATATCGCTTCTCTTCAGGCCTTAGGGGCAAATATTGAATATCGAGAAATGAAAAAAGAAGGGGCCTATTTTGCTCATGCCCACCACGGGCTGAAAGGAGCCGTCATTGAACTTCCCTATCCTTCGGTAGGAGCCACCGAAAATACCATGCTAGCAGCAGTTCTCGCGCAAGGAAAAACGGTAATTAAAAATGCAGCCATTGAACCTGAAATCATGGATCTGATCCTGTTTTTACAAAAGCTAGGGGTCAACATTCAACTCGACGGAACCCGCACGATCACCATTGAAGAAACAAAAACATTTTATGAAGTCAAACACCGAGTGCTTACTGATCGCATTGAAGCAGCATCTCTCGGAATGGCAGCGATTGCTACACAAGGACGCGTCTTTGTAGAAGGGGCTGAACACCTTCATATGATCTCTTTTCTCAATCAACTGCGCCGCATTGGAGCTGGCTTTTCGATCGAGGAAGATGGGATTGAATTTTTCTATTCAGGGTCCCTTCAAGGGGGACTTCATTTAGAAACAGATGTGCATCCCGGTTTTCTCACTGACTGGCAACAACCCTTTGTTGTTCTTCTCTCACAAGCCCAAGGGAGCTCGATCATCCACGAAACAGTCTATGAAAACCGTTTTGGCTATACCGACATGCTTTCCAAGATGGGAGGGAAAATGCACCTTTTTCATGACTGTTTAGGTCATAGAGCGTGCCGGTTTGCTTCACAAAATTTTGGGCATAGCCTAGTCATTCATGGTCCCACGACATTAACAGGGGCCTCTATTGAGATCCCGGATCTTCGCGCAGGATTTGCCTACGTGATGGCAGCTCTTGTCGCAAAAGAAGAATCGATCATCACAGGACTCCATTACCTCGATCGAGGTTATGAAAAAATCGATACAAAGCTTGCCCTTCTAGGTGCTGATGTGAGACGTGTTTCCCTTGTCGAAGCTCTTGTCTAACATTACCAAGGTAGCATGCCTTCCTGTCTCTTTATCTCTCCGGTACGAGTAATAATCCTTGTGATGTTCGTAAGTGCATACCCGCTCTATATGTATTTCCTGAATCCCGAGCTCCTCAAGTTGTTTTTCAGCAAGATCCCAGAAATTATAATGATGAGGCTGTTCCATAAAACCTCGATATTTTAAAGGGAATTCGGGATAGTAAGCATACTTTGGCCCGAGACTTGGCGCTATTGCAACCAAAATATCCTTGGGATCTGTATTCAAAGCTTTGACGACTTCTCCATAAATATTGGAAACAAGACCGCGCCATCCTGCGTGGACACAAGCAATTTGACCCTTTCCTTTATCGTAAAAAATAGCTGCTTGACAATCTGCATGTCTGATCATCAGGGTAACCTCTTTTTCTTGAGTGATAAGGGCATCACCTTGAAATACCCCCCCTTTTGTTGTAGAAATGATATTGATCCCATGCACCTGATCTAATCGAGCTACGTTGAGAAATCCCCCCGTATCAAAAACCCTTTTTTGGTTTTTTTCAACATCTACAGGATTGTCTCCTGTGTTATCTCCCATGTTGAGTGAAGCATAGGGACCTTGACTTACCCCTCCATGTCTTAAAGACACAGCATGGCGCAGTCCTTTTATTTGGTTGAGAAGGGAGAAATCAAGAAATTGTCTTTCCATAAATAGCCTCTACCTACTATGTATGGAGTATGTTTGAAAAACCACTAGAATGTTCTGGATGTACAGCAGAAGGATGCCTTGATTATATTACTCTAGAAAAAGGATTACAAGTTGGCTACAGTATGTGTGCAGAATGCCCCCTTCTTCAGCTTAAACTTCACGGAGAAGCAACTCAAGTTACACACAACATTCGAGAAGAAGGGTTATCTTGTCTCACCTGTGGGACCAATCTTCAATCTCTAAAAATCGAACATAAAGTGGGATGTCCTGACTGCTATGTGATCTTTGAGGAAAGGTTAAGAGAAATTTTTCATCCTATCCGCTTTCACGTTGGGAGATCTACCGAAGACGCCTCTCTCTCAAGTCGTGCAGCAGAGCTCAACATTGAGCTCTCAGAGGCATTAAAAAAAGAAAATTACGAACACGCGGCTTATCTCCGCGATCAAATTAAAGAGTTAATTCATGACAAATCTTCTTAATTTAACCCCTTGGGAAGAAGTAAGTGATCCAATTCATCTCTTTTCCCGATTCCTCTTAAGAAGAAATATTGCTCGCCATCTTTTTCCACATAAACTCTCTTCAAACGATCTAAGTCATCTTTGTTCGATGATTCCTCATGCAGAGCCGCTACAAACCCTTTCTCCTGCTGAGCGGGATCAACTTGCAGATGTATTCCAAGTGCCTCAGGGACTTCAGAATATCCAAGTTGGACAGGGGTTTATCTGTGAATATCCGATGCTCACGCTAATCAATGATAAAAATCACCTTTCATTCTATGCAATTGCACCAGCCTCTCTTTGGAGTGAACGAAAAAAAGAACTCCTGGATAGAGAAAAACAGCTTTCAACCCTTTTCCCCTTTGCTTATCACCCTAAATTTGGCTTTTTAACCTCTCATATCGATGAGTGTGGTTCTGGATTTACTTATACAGTCGACCTCCATCTTCCACTACTCAACCGGCTAGGTCATCTCGAAGCTGCACTTCAAGAGGAATTGGAATCCGATGTGATTCTTTCCTCCCCCCCTGGAGATTTTATTTCCATTTCTAATCGCTCATCCCTCGGATATACAGAAGAACATACTCTCCACATGGTAAACGCCTCTCTCCACCATTTAAAAAGAGCTGAAATGAGCCTGCGAGAACATATAGGGGAGCACAAAGAAATTAAGGATTTGATGGCACGAGCTTTTGGCCTTCTCCAACATTCATGTCAACTGGAACTCAGAGAAGCGATCGATGCCTTAAGTCTTTTAATGTTAGGGGTACAACTCGGTGTTTTTACTGGGATGAGTCCCAAAGAGCTTTTTGCTCTCACTTTTCTTGCAAAACGGGAATTTCTCCAACCTGACTCCCAAGAAGATCTCCTTGAAAAAAGAGCTCTTTTTTTCAAAACAAAACTGTCTTTACTCAGGCCTCTCATCTAATAATTTACGAACCTTCTCAAAAAAGACAACAAGCTGCCTAGCTTGTTCAGAGGAAGGATCGGCTTCCGGTGGCACCCTCAATACAGCCTCACTTAAAAGAGAGGGCTCCTGTTCTTTAATTTGCTCAATCACCTCTTTTAAATGATAATCAGCCCAGTCGACTACCTCAGCTTGTGGTATCTCCCCTCTAAGAGTTCGATACATTATACGATCCAATCCAACCCAAAAAGCCTGCCCTGGATTTTCTACTGCGATCTGTTCTATACATTCCCGATCGATAAGATCTTTTAGAAAGAGTACACGCACCTTTGCATCGTTTGTTCCTTCCCTATCTCCTGCATAGGATGGATTTCTTTTCCGGCTAAAGTACGAAGCAAGTTTACACGTTAAATCGACATATGGATTTGTATATTCAAGAGGAATATGATAACATACATCATGATAATAGGTTCCAATTTGCAAGGGGCTTTCGCCAAGACCGTGTGGAGCATGTTTCAAACGTTGTTCTTTTGTATTTAGTGGTATCGACAGATAAGGGCATGAAATCATTCGCCTTCTCTCATATAGAGGATCCCCACTCTCACTATGGCCCATCATATAGAGG
>JAGOSM010000060.1:0-2361 GCA_018062315.1 Simkaniaceae bacterium
GTAAAAATTCATCGAATGTAGGAAAAGCCTCCTTATCGATAGATCATCGCGGCTCAATTCCAACACGCAATCTGTTTAGTAATATTACCGCTCAAATCCCCTTTGGAACAAGTGGAGATTCTGGCACAGAAGGGGTTAAAGCAGGTCAATATGAAACATACTGGAATGTCAGAGGAGTGACCTCCAATTGGCCCTCTATTTTTGGTAAAGCAACCAAAAATATCGTAGGAGCTACGGGAAAGTCGTCTTTAGGAATTCTCTGGTATGAAGCAATTCCAAACGCGCTTCTTGTCCCACAAGAGCTCCATAGTGCCCAATTTGAGCTGAGACACCCCTCTCATTAAAAATGAAAAAAAAATACAGGAAATCCCTTTTTTTATTTCGGAGAGACCTCCGACTTGAGGATAATACTGGGCTTATTTTTGCACTAGGATCATCAGAAGCCGTTATTCCAGCTTTTATCTTCACACCTGAACAAATCGAACACAATGCTTTTAAAAGCGATCACTGCATAAAATTTATGCTCGAATCACTTGAGGATCTCTCCGATCAGCTCAAAGAAAAAGGGGCAAAACTCTTTTTTTTCCAGGGACATCCAGAAGAAGTTGTTGAGAGATGTATCAAAGAGCTTGGAATAGACGCTTTAATTCTCAATCGGGATTATACTCCTTATAGCCGAGAGAGAGATAGAAAAATTGAAAGTGTTTGTAAAGCCCATGAGATCGATTTCTTTTCTTTTGATGATGCCCTGCTTCACCCCCCTGAAGATACATTGAAAAAAGATGGGACTCCCTATACTGTTTTCACTCCTTATTTCCGGAATGCATCAAAATTAGAGGTATTACCCCCTGTACACAACCGAAAAATGGATTACTTTCATGGGACCATCCCTTTTGCAAAAGGAATATCGATTCTTTCTGAGATGCAAGTACACTCCAAGATCGAGAACTACCTGGTTGGGGGAAGGAACGAAGCTCTTAAAATTCTCAAAAGGTTAGCCTCTTTTCAGGCATATGAACAGCTCAGGGATTTCCCTGCAGAAAACTCTACACAACTGTCTCCTTATCTCAAATTTACTGTCTGTTCACCGCGAGAAGTTTATGCAGCCATCTGTGACAACTTAAGTGTTCATCATGAATTAATTCGCTCTCTTTACTGGCGGGATTTTTTTACATCCATTGCCTTTTTCTTTCCTCATGTCTTTAAAGGAGCCTTCCATTCAAAATATGATAAACTCGAATGGTCTCATGATAAAACAGCGTTCCGAAAATGGTGCCTAGGTACTACAGGTTTTCCCATTGTCGATGCGGGAATGAGGGAGATGAATGAAACCGGATTTATGCACAACCGGGTCCGAATGATTGCAGCCTCCTTTCTCATTAAGGATTTGCATATTGATTGGAGGTGGGGAGAAAAATATTTTGCTCAAACCTTAATTGATTATGATCCTGCTGTCAACAATGGGAATTGGCAATGGGTAGCTAGTACAGGGAGTGCCATTCAACCTTATTTTCGTATTTTTAATCCCTGGAATCAGCAGAAAAAATTTGATCCCGAGTGTATCTATATCCAAAAGTGGATTCCTGAACTTTCCCTTTTGAAACCAGAGATCATTCATACCTGGCATGATAAGAAGCACCACAAAGAATGCGAAAACTACCCAATTCCCATGGTAGAACATGAAAAAGAAGCAAAAAAAGCGATTTTAGCCTACACTTCTTAAGTCATGTTACTACTCGCATCCACCTCTCCTCGGCGTCGAGAGATTCTCAGTTATTTTTCGATCCCTTTCACTTCTATCGCTCCATTTTTTGATGAAGAAGCTGTTCCTTTTCACGGCAATCCAGAGGAATTTGTCTCTATTCTTGCTCAAGGGAAAGCTGACTCACTCCTTTCTATACATCCCGAAGCCATCCTTCTTTCAGCAGATACCGTCGTATATGCCAATGGAAAAATCTATGGCAAACCAAAAAGTGCAGAAGAGGCTTGCCACTGCCTCCATGAGCTTGTAGGCAAGTGGCATACCGTTTATACAGGAATGGCACTGAGGCAAGGGAATCAAATTTTTCATCAAGTAGAAATGACAAGGGTGCTATTTAATGATTTAACCACTACTCAAATTGAACATTATATTGCCCATACCAAATGGGCTGATAAAGCGGGAGGTTATGCTATTCAGCTTGCTGGAGGCTTAATTGTACGTCAAATTGAAGGATGCTACTATAACGTCATGGGATTACCGATCAATACCTTAGCAGCTCTTTTAAAGAGGGTGAATATTGAGCTCTGGGATTTCCTCTAATGTGCACGGTTGAGTTGATTCATTCCCCAGGGAATGAGGAAAAAATCGGGCAGAGGCAC
>JAGOSM010000060.1:2461-8394 GCA_018062315.1 Simkaniaceae bacterium
AGGCACGTGAATGTGCGGCAAATTGCCGCTTGTATACAGACCTATAGGCTCTTCCCTCACTGAAATTGCAGCAATTTGCTGCCCCGACCCTTGCCTGAGTCCGTACCTGTGCCCATGCCCGTTTCCTTCTTTTTTATCCAGTACAGAGCTATGTGCACCAACAATCGACAAGATGGTCGTTGACTAGACCTACTGCTTGCATATAGGCATAAATGATGGTGGAGCCAACAAAGGTCATCCCCCGCTTTTTCAAATCCTTTGACAGTGCATCACTTTCTTGTGTACTCACGGGAATATCTTGAAAGGTTTTTCTTCTGTTAACGATGGTCTTGTCCTTGACAAATCCCCAAACATACGCATCAAAAGATCCAAATTCTTGCTGAATTTTTAAAAAAACCTGAGCATTTTGGCGTGTCGCATACACTTTGAGTCTATTGCGGATAATGTTTTCATTTTTCAGCAAAGCCTCGAGTTCTGCTTCGCTCATGGAAGCGACTTTAAAGGGGTCAAAATGATAAAAAGCCTCCCGATACCCTTCGCGTCTTTTAAGGACAGTTTCCCAGCTTAATCCTGCTTGTGCTCCTTCGAGAATAAGCATTTCAAATAGCCGGTTATCGTCATGAACAGGAATGCCCCATTCCTCGTCGTGGTATTTGGCATAAAACTCCTTTCCTGGAGCTCCTCCAAAACACCGGTTTTTTCCATCCTGACTCTTTTCCATTCTCCATCCCTTCCATCTGAAAACTTTATTTTTATTAACCTAAGTTTCGAGTTTATTTCCCATGAGAATCAACGAGATTTTCGATGAAATTTGAAAGCATTTTTCGAAATCCATAGCCGCAGGCGCTATTGATGAGAAAAATGGCTTCAAATTTCGCGAAAAGATGTTGATTATCAGGGCAATAAATTCGAAACTCAGGTTATTATACTTTTGACTACACTTTGCCTAAACAATATATAGGATGATTTCAAATATGTGCAATCCCGCAGCTCTTTCTCCTTCGGACGCAAAAGAATTCCTTAAAATGATTTACCACGATGCGATCAGAAAAAATGGGCCCATTGATTTTACCCAACAGATTCGGACACCCAAAAATGATTTTTCTGGAAAACTTTCAGTCAAACAATCTGATTTAGAAGCTTTATTTTCGAGTACTGCCTGGAAAGAGATAAAGACAAAAAGTGGACACCGTAAGTTAATTCATAAAGTTACCCACCATGTTATTGAATTTGGCAATCATGAAAAAGACATTGATCCCGGTGCCGTTTTAACGATTTTAGATACAGTACAAGATGTCTTAAACACCCTTTGCAATAGAATTTATGCATACACAACAAGAAGTTGGAAAACTGAACCCGATTACGCTGCTTCAGTGAAAAGATGGAGTGACCTTTATGGCGTAAAACCCAAAGATTAGGTTAGGATGGGGATATGAAACTCATTATAGTTGGCAACGTTCAAACCGTTCTTATGGGAAATGTTACCGAAGAGACCTTATATCCTTTTTCAGTTGAGAAAATTCCATATGCCCTTGGGGGTGCTGTCATCCCCAACCGTTCTCCCCTCTCGCTCGGTGAAACCCTCGTCTATGAAGGAACAGGGCATATTTTCACAGTAGAAGAGTCTTGGGAAGAAAGAAAACAATTCAAAACCCCCTTTCTGATGGGTATTGAGCGGCAACCCAAAAATAGAATCGAGGTATACCCAAACAAGCTGAAGAGTGGGTATTTCGGCTGTGCCAAAGCCCCGGGGATCGGCGACCGTAAGTTCCCCAATATTAGAAATATGGGGAAACTTACGATCGCCGATCCGCGGGAGCTTTCGCATGGCCCAAATGCCAACTCTTCAGCTTGTTTGGGTATAACTGAAAAGCAATCGCTGAATTCTCTTTATCTTCGCCTGATCAAGGACTATCAAACAGGTTTTGCCATTACAGGAACAGCTTCTTTTTCTCATCTTTCTGTAGCATACCTCAAACGCTCACCTATCTACGGGGAAAATATTAATACGCACCATGGTAAGTACTGGGAGCAGGAGAATTTAACAGATTGTACAGTTCAACTGTTTGGGGTGGTATTAACTGAGCCCAATCCCCAAGCCTTTTACATTAACCCCAATGAAAAAGAGAAAAGTCCTGTCATCTCCCATACTCATGTACTCATTCCAGAAGCCCGACACCTGTTAACTACCTCTATTCTCACCTCAGCCTCTTTTTGGATTGAAGAAATCGATACACCCATTTAAAACCTCTCTTTAAAAGGATATATGCCTCAAAAAGTCTCTCTTGCCAGTGATAATTGGACCCCTGCTCATCCCGCTATCATGGAAGCGATCGTTCAAGCAAACGAAGGATCTGCTTTTCCTTATGGGTCCGATCCATGGACTGAGGAAGCACACAACCTCATTCAATCCATTTTTCAAAAAAAGTGTAAAATTTTGATTCTCCCAACAGGAACCGGATCTAATGTTTTAGCACTTAAACTCTCATGTCGTAGACACGAATCAGTGATTTGTACTGATATTGCTCATATCCAGTCTCAAGAATCTGGGGCAGCTGAAGCAGTGGTTGGATGTAAACTGATAACAATTCCCCATCAAAATGGAAAACTGAAGCCCGAAGCTGTATTAAAAAGATTAAACAGCAAAAGGGCGTTGGGTAAACATACTACCTCCCCTCGCGTCTTATCGATTACCCAACCCACTGAAATAGGCACTGTATACACTCTAGAGGAACTGATTGCCCTATCAAAGTTATGTCGCACAGAAAATTTACTTTTTCATATCGATGGAAGCAGATTTTACAATGCTGCTGCCTTTCTAAAGATAGATTTAGGAGAGATGATCCATTCCATCGAGGTAGATCTCTTATCATTAGGAGGTACAAAAAATGGATTAATGGGAGCTGAATCTCTTATTATTTTTAATCCCACTCTAGAAGAAGGCAGTGATCATCTCCATAAGCAAACCCTCCAACTACTCTCAAAAATGCGCTACTTGTCAGCCCAATATATCCCCTTTTTTAAGCAGGGATTATGGCGCACCCTGGCTAACCAAGCTAATCAAAGAGCACAGGAACTCACCTCTATTCTTAAAAACACCCCTCACATCTCCCTAAGCTATCCTGTGGAGACAAATCAAGTTTTTTTCACAGTCCCCCCTTCTTGGATCCCCCTCATCCAAGACAAGATTTCTTGTTATCTATGGGATCATGACAAAAGTGAAATTCGGTGGATTGCTTCCTGGAACACTTCAGAAGAAGACATCAAACAGGTCGAATTAGCAATTGCAGAAATATCGCTTAACCCAATTTATACCGAAACAAGTTGAATAATGGGTTTTTAACTTCAAGAGTATCCCAGCCTTTTCACCTCCTGCGCTAGCCCCTATGTATCTGAGGTTCTGTCAAATCAATTTGTCGAGATGCCTTGATGATATCATCTTTCATGGACGTCCTCATGATATAGAATCAAACTTTAAGGTATGCCGAATGAAACTCCCAGCAAATTCAATGCCTTCTGGACCAGTGCCTGTATTGGTCCTTCCACAACCTACTGCGGGCCAGAAAAAATGACGACAGTGACATCATTATCTACACCCCCGGTTGTTCCGCTGCTGGGGATCCCAAGCAAGGTTGTTGCAGCAGCTGAAGCCTCTCCGAGCTCTCGCGAATCATTGTTCGAAAGTCGTCTGATGATTTGAAGTTTGCGTATCGCCAAACACTGCACCGATGACATTGCCATTGTAGAAAATCAAAGCAAACTGACGCCCCGCAATATGATGTTCGGGATAGTAGAAATGGCGACATGGGGAGGTTTTATCCCAGCCATCATCACCCAATACATAAAAGGGAACATGGTGATCTCCAAGCTCAGCACCACTACTATCCTGCCAAGTCGTCTGGTTTTGGTGATCGGGATCTGGATCGGGGTCGCTTCCATCTGTATCAATAGCCATGCTTGAGGTGTAAGCAAAAATACCAGGACTTACTTGGTAGACGTTGACATTCATGGCTCTAGTCATTGTATTAATGTGAGGCAAGCTATTTACCTGCACCGATGGGGTCAATCGAATCCTTCCACAAATGTTGAAGCATACAGCGCACCTTAACAGAACAAACAAGTCTTCACAGTAGGCAGCAACAGAAAAGGGTTAAAATTCACGGAAGTCCTCATGATAGTTACTTTTTTAGTTTATTGGAGATTATACCGAAATAAGACTAAACATCGACAACTTCGTTGAATTTCCGTTAATTATACACCTAACTTTGAGTCTATACCCATTTATGTGCGTTCGCATTCTTCTATAAATTGGGCCAAGCTCAGACTAGCTAAAGCTTTTAGATCTCCTTGTGAAATAGCTAAAGAACTTTTTTCTAAACCATGATAGCTTGCAATAATTTCACCTAACCACTCAGCTACTGCAGCACTTCCCCTATTTAAAGGAGTGCACTGTCCCAATTCATATCGAAGTAACTGAACTTGAGTTTTAAGATCCTCAAAAGATTTTGTTTCCTTATTCCAAGCAAGAGCTTCATGAAAAATTTTTGCTATATCATCTAATGTTGTTTTAACTAGCAATGCATCTTGATGCAAAATCTTTGTAATCGAACATCGTTGCATATAATCAGCTGGATTTTCTACCCCATCTGCATATGTAGAAACCATGTATTGAGAAAGTGCATAGTACTGTCTGTTTATCTCTAATCTTACAGTAACAAAAAGATAAACTTTCTTTATCTCGTCTTCATCGGGACGGATACTTAATTCTGTCCATGTTTTGTCTTGTAGTGCACAACCAATCTTCCACTCTCGATATGTTGCGGGGTCTTGTGTTTTTAAAAGTTGTAAAACATCAAGCTGAAAAAGTCGCCCGTTGGCCTTTACTAACTCACGTAACTTATGAGGGTTAATCTCATCTATTAAATTCAATGTCCGAGCAGCACTCATGCGCTCTTCTGATAAGACCTCAACAGTATATTTAAATCCCCTTCCCAAGCTTGTCCCAATTTCTTCATAACTTGTGGTTGCAAAACCGCTAGGAGTACACCCCATTTTTTCTTTCAAAACAGAGGCTAATCGCTCCAAAAACTTCTGATTATATCTACCATAAACACTTCCATATAACGGCGTCTGCATGGTCATGAACGGCTCAACACCCCATCCTGAAATTCTTTCATATCTTTTAACACCAAAATGTTCGGCATTACTGCTCCCATGAGCTACAGCCATCTCATAACGTTTTCTCGTTAACTTCTCAAAAATATCATAAAAGCCAGCACCCCCTCTAAGATCTTCCGTAGCACTAGCCACAATCTCTGCAGATTCTGCTAAAAAAGCAGCTTGATTTGAGCCATATTTAGCTAAATGCGCAGCCGGAAAACATGATCCATCCATAATAAATCCTTTTTGAATCTGTTAATTCTTCAATAATTATCGCATATGACGGGGTTGTTGCACAACCCCGTCGATCTATACTCATCGTATTTCAACACAGCCATTACGATATGCCCAGCATGCAAGATTGGAATTAATTTTTAACAAAAAATTAATCCTCATTGATATTTCATTTTAAATTTGTTATCATCTAATAAAAAATAAGGAAAATTATTTATGTTTATTCAAACAATTCAGATGGAAAATGACTACAGTGACTCTCCGAATAAAGTGACGGAATTCCACTCCGAAGTGGTTGTGTTGGAAGTTTTATCGAACATATGTAGTACTGCAGAGATTTCTATTCTTGAGCAGCAAACTGTCCCTGCAAATGCCGATAAGGACTTAGACTCCTTCATTCGAGTTTCTGTTATCCAAATCTACAAAAAGTTCAGTCATCTGTTTCCTGAGCTATCAGAAGGGGAAGATGCACCCATCAACCTCATAGTTGACTACTTTATTGAGAACATCCCTAATAAATCTGAAGATTTATTGTTAAA
>JAGOSM010000061.1 GCA_018062315.1 Simkaniaceae bacterium
GTGCTAAAGTGACCCGTTACGAATATGGGGATCACTTTCGTGTAAAAAAAGTCACCCATCCAAATGGGGTGGTTGAGACATTAAGTTATAGTGGATCAGATCAAATTACTTCGCGGGCAATGTGGCATGGCAAGGAGGTTCTCAAGAAGACATCCTATCGTTATGGAGTGAGAAACCGCCTCACTGAGGTGATTACAGAAGGGGGGAAAGACACCTCCTACAAACACATCAAAAAAACGACTCCTCACACAGCAGCTCACTGTATAGATCTCCCTTTTATCGAGGAGGAATTTTATGAAGAAGGGGGGATACGCCATCTGCTGACAAAGCAGATGATTTATTATAACGATCATCTTTTAGTAACAAAATTGGATCATTTTGATGCGAATAACCAATTTCTGTTTTCTATCGAGAGAGAATACGATGCATATAGGCGATTGTCTGCGGAAACCGATCCTTTGGGGCGCAAAAGGTATCTTACTTATGATCCTTCAGGGAATTTGATCCGAGAGACGAAATTTGATTCTCCCCTTGTGTATACCTATATGTATGATTGTATGAGGCGGGTGATTGCAGTGACTGAAACGGCACCTGATGGAACTACGCGAAGTGCACATACTCGGTATGATTTGGAAAATAATCCGATTGAAAAAATCGACATGCGGGGGCACGTTACTTTAACGACATTTGATGGAAATGGGAATCCTTTTGAGGAAACAGGTCCTGATGGGGGAGTTGTAAAGCGGCTTTACAACCATCAAGGGAAGCCGTTGAAGATGATAGATCCTTTGGGAGGGGAGACGGTAGCGACGTATAATTCGGTGGGGCAAATTACTTCTCTCACCTATCCAAATGGGACTACGGAGAAAAAGAGGTATACCTTAACGGGGCAGCTAGAGAGACATACGACGCCTGATGGAAATACATTATCCATCACGTATGATATTCAAGATAGACCTCTTACTAAAATTCTTAAGGATTCTTTGGGGCAGGAGGTATCTCGAGAAACGTTTGTTTATAATTCTATCTATCTTTTGGAGCATAGAACTCCTTCTCATACTTTAACTTATACATATGATGGGGCTGGGCGTAAGGCGACGGAGACGAATAATGGGATTACGACAGTCTATACGTATGATGCATGTGGGAGGGTTTGTAGGGAGCAAACGGGGGAGAGGTTTAAAGTTACGGAGTATGATCTTGTAGGGAGGGTGATTCGGGAGGAGACGAATGACACAACAGTAGAGTCTCACTATGATCGATATGACAAGTTAGTGACAGTAGTAACAAGTACTCCTGTGGGGCCTGCCGTGCGGCGGTCGGAGTATGATGATTATGGGAGGGTTGTTGCGCAAATCGATGCATTAGGGAATCGGACCTTAATTTCGTATAGAGATGCTTATTACGGGCCGACGGCGACCGTCCTAGAAAAGACGACAATGAATCCCAGAGGGGTCAGGAGGGTAGAGACATATACGCCTCAGGGGAAGCTAGCCCATTTGAAGGTGATTGATTGGTTGGGGGGTGAATTGCTTGAGGAGAAGTATACCTATGATTTGATGGGGAACAAGATTGTTCAAGAGAGCCTGTTGCCTGGAAGAGAAGTAGAAACGAAGTGGACGTATGATGTGATGGGTCAGTTGATACAGCTTGATGAAGCGGGGCATCGAACCACTCGATTTACTTATGACAAGGGGGGGCGGCAGATTCAAGTTGTAAAGCCGGGAGGGGTTGTTATAGAAACGGTCTATGATGCTTTATCGAGGGCGATTCGGGTGAAGTCATCGGATGGGACAGTGGACTATGAGAATGTGTATTCGGCTCGGGGGCAGCTCTTGAGATCGGGAGATTTATTCAATACATATGATGAGTATGGGAATTTGTTATCGGAGAGTTATCGCAATTTAACGAATCGGTTTACGTATGATGAGTGGCATCGGCGTTCTAGCATGGTATTACCGACGGGGGAAGCGATAGAGTATGAGTATGAGGGGGTGCATCTTGCGAGGGTGAAGTTTAGGGGGCTAGTACATGCTTATTATTACCTTGAGAATCGGCTAGATTATGAGGAGTTGCCGTATGGGTTGGGGCGAGTTGATTACACTTATAATCCCCTCCTTCCTATCTCGGTAGAGTCCCCTTATCATCATCAAAGAATCCACAATCTTGATGAGGCGAATAATGTGACCCTTTTGGAGACAGGGAGTCATTTTTTGACCTACACTTATGATGCTTTATCACAGCTGAGTAGTGAAGCGGGTCCTTTCAATCATGTCTATCAGACAGATGCTCATTATCGGCGTCTTCAGAAGGATGACGATGACCATACGTATGATGAGTTGAATCAGTTGCTTGCGCATATTAATCGTTCTTACACCTATACTTCAACGGGGTGTCGTGCGAGTTGTAATGAGACGCAGTACACTTACGATGCTCTAGATAGACTGATTAAGATAGAAGGGCCGAAGGGGGTATATGAGTTTACGTATGATTATTTTAATCGGTTGATTACAGCGAATGGGGAGGTGTTTCTTTATGATGGGGAGAATGAGATAGGAAGGTTTGTGGAGGGGGAGATGGAGGAGCTGCGGATTTTAGGGGCTCCTTCTCGATCTGCGAACTTGAGTGGAACGATTCTTTTGCTTCTTGGGGAGGAAGTATTTATTCCGCTGCATGATTTATATGAAAACATTACCCATCTTGTTTCTCCTTCAGGAACAGTTGTGCATGAATCTTTATTTAATCCGTTTGGGGAAGAGAGGAGCACGAAATTTTCGATTAATCCGTGGAGGTATCAATCGAAGAGGCATCTTGGGGGGCTGGTGTATTTTGGGCACCGTTTTTACGATATTGAGACGGCTCTTTTTTTAACGCCTGATCCTGCTGGGTATAGTGAGGGGCCGAATTTATATCAATTTGTTCACAATAATCCCCTTTGTTTAGTAGACCCGAATGGATCGGTGTTATTTGCTCCTGAGATTTTTTGTCATGATTATTTGAATCCGAGTAACTATCAATATTTGGGTCCATGTTTACACATGACGAAATTTGAGGATCGATTGTGGCCGGTTTCTGGGAATTATGGGATCAGGAATTCTTTTGATTATAAGTTATGTAAAGAGGATCATGGGAGTCCTTTAAAAGAGTTGACCCAAAAATTTAACGTGGACCTCCATTTAAAGGATCCGAGTAGGGGGCGTGTGACATTTATTAATGGGATAGATTGTAGGTTAGATGATGGGGTAATGAACAGTGCTCATTTAAGTAAAATTCTTGGGTGCAATGTGCATTCTGTTTATAATGCGACGCATGGGGTCGTGAACGATCTTATAGAGTGTGCTTTAGGGGCAGCTAGGATAGCCACAGCGCCAGCGATTTTGCTGACCAAACAGTGGGAGAATTTGTTTAGCGAAATGAAATCAGACCAGCGGATTTTACATTATTGTCATAGCCAGGGAGCGATTCATACGAAGCTAGCTCTCCTTCTTTTACCCCCCGACTTACGCAACCGCATTGATGTGGTAGCAATTGCCCCTGCTCAGTTCATCCCGAACCAACTTTGTGGATCAGCTATTAATTACGTTGTTTTACCCCAAATTAATAAAAATCCAGAAAAGGGAAGTTCTAAACTTTCTTTTGATGCGGTACCGCTTCTCTTAAATTATGTGAGCAAAGCTCTTGTAATCGGGTCAAAAATGGCAACAATGGTTATGGCGGCAGCATCTTGTTCTAGGATAGAAGAGGATCGCTATAATATTAAGTTTCTAAGGAGTCATTTAGATTCCCCTGCTTTCGACCATCCATTTACAAGTCCCACCTATGAGGATGCAATTAAACAACAAGGAAACCTATTTTTCTAAAGAAAATTATGAAGTCTATTTTTTTGATTTTATTATTTGCAGATTCATTTTTATTTGCTCGAATTGACTGTGAGTATATGAATCAAGTGCAGCAACGTGTAATTAAAAAGCTATGTGTTCAGTATAATTGTTCATGTTTTGGTATAGGGGGGGCTGTTTTTGACGATATTGATAGAATTTTTTTATCATTTCAGTTTGATAAAACATATCCGCCTATGCAAATTAGAAATATGATAGTTGAGATGTCGTCTATTTTTTTAAATGAAATTAATACAGATAAGAGGATAAGGCCGTATTTAAGAAGATATCCAGCAACTGTATTTTCAATTAGATTGGGGCTAATATTTCCAAATATAGAAGGAGAAATTTCAAATGCTTCTATATCTGCCGGTAGAGTTTATGCTGAGAGACATGGAAAGGAACAGTATGTTTATATTCCAGTTATAAACGAACTTTATGAAGAAACCTTTCGAAAAGTAAGGGAGGAAACGGACGGACTGGGGTCATTCAGAAATTAAAAATACCTCTATATTAATATATTTGTGAATATTTTTAATAATAAAAACGTCGATTTTTCTTTATTTAGATATTGAATGTGGTTATTATTTCGATTTAATGAAAGATAACAAGTTCAGATAAATGGATTTTGAAAAAATAATTGCGGGTGCGTGCCTGCAAACACTTCAACGTAGATATCAACAAAGATCTTTTTCTGTTGAATCAGAGAAAGAAGATTCTAGGGAAATTTGGACGCAGCTCATTAACTCTCAGGAAGAGCCAGGTCAATTATTTTATCATCTTTTAATTAAATCTATTGATGCAATTCTCTCCGCACAATACACATATTTTGACGGACAAACAACTTCTAACTGTTGTCATGGGCTGTCTGTGATGACAATGCATTTAATTGAGGAAGCTCTCCACCTTGATTTAAAATATATTCGAGAAGAAGCGATGTTAAGCCTTGATAGAGGTGAATTTTCTCTTACAAATATCCCTTCTGCTTTAGTCGATTTAGTAACACTATATCTTATTACGTTTACATCGGAAATTAGTCAGGAAAGAGGCAGGAGAACGATTCCTGAAAATTTAAAATTAATTAGCGGAGTAGGGACAAAATTTTGCAGAAGAGCTGTTGCTGCATTGCAAAAATTTTTATCTAATAAAGTAGCGAAACTCTATTTTCAATATTCTTTACAGATGGATATCAATACAAAAATTACCAAAGTTCCTGTAAGCAGATGGGCGTATTACGTACGGCATGAGTTTTTAAGGCAATGTCAGAGGGGCGTATTATATGCACCATGCAAATTTTCTATGCAGGTAATAATCGCTCATCTCATTCAAAAGCAAGCGTATGTAGTATTATGTGCAGACTTAGTGAATTCCCAAGGGGAAAAACAAGGGGCTTCTATTTTTCTATTCTATGGGGATGGGAATAAATCATTGATACATGTGCCTGATGAAGAGCTTGATGAATTAGAGCCTTTGGATTATTACAGGCCTGTTGTTGTGTTTGGTGGATGTACCCTTTCAGACAACATGAGTTTGGAAGAGCACAAAAAACTCTTAGCAACATGGAAGGAAGACCTTTCTGGGCTTGTTCTTGCATGTGATATTCATTATCCCCATTTTCCAGAAGTACGAGATGATCCCACATTTGATTCGAGCAAAATAGAGCCGCAGGAGGAAGAATTAAAAGAGGTCATTTATCAGTATTCCTCTATTAGAGGCGTAACAAAAGAAAATCCCTCGTTATTTTGCTTAAACCACATTTTTCCTGCGAGTTTAGCTCAAGTCCTATTGAACCCGTCTTGTTTGCCAGACAATAAAGCTTTTTTGCCAAAAGCGATAGCCTCTTGATTTTTCCGAATCGCTAGTCAATAAATTCATTTACTCGTACCTTAGCAATAAGAATTCATTTGAATGAGAAGTTGGGGTTTTTGTGGCAGGGCTTTCCTTTTATGATAAAAATCAGAATTTTTGGCAGTTGGCTTCGATCCAGAGTGCAGCTATGGGATTACCTGTTATTTTAGTAGGAGGGGTCATTGCGCAGAAGTATGGTTTTGGAAGTGCTCTTCTTGCGGTAGTGTTGGGGAATCTGGTGCTGTGGGCAGTAGGACTCGCAATTATTGGAATGACCGTACAGAAACGGACAAATGCTATTGAAAATACGGAAATCTATTTAAGTAGAACAGGTGCAGTCATTGCTTCGGTAGTGCTGGGAGTCGCTTTTCTCATTTGGTATACACTGCAACTTCAATTTGCTACCACTTCATTAGCTCAGGTGATGCCGGCGGTGTTTGCTAAAGCAGAAGCCCTAGAATTGCGGTTAGGTGCTGTTTTGGGGATCTTTATTGCCCTCCTATCTCTTTTGGGAATGAGAGGAATTAAGCAAATTGCTGTTTTTTCATTGCCATTTCTTTTTTTCTATGTGATCTATGTTCTTATTTTTTCTCGCCCAGAGATAGTTCAGGAAAAAGAAATGCGTATTTCCCTTTCAGCCATTGTCATGGCGATGACTGTGACTTTCCCAGGAATTATTAATCTCCCTACGTTTTTTCGCCATGCTAGATCGAAAGCTCATGCAGTGCTCGGATTAACTGTCATGACTGCCTTTGTGATTTTTTTTCAGTGTTTTACTGTATGGGCAGGACTTAGTGACCCAGCTCAAATTTTTAACTTTGTCTTCAAACAAGATGGGGGCATTCATTTGATTTTAACGGTGCTCTTTATTCTCGTCTCCCTCACTTGCATCAATCTAGTAAATATTTATTTTGCGTCTGCTGCATGGGAAATGATTTTTAAAAGAGGGGCGGGAGCTAAAGAATATGCCATTGTGGGGCTCGGAGGAACCGCTGTATTTACCTTTATGCAACTCTCTAAACCCATGTATTTTATCGAAAATATGGCGAACAATTTTATCGGAAGTTTAGGGGCTGTCTTACTCATTGCTTTCATCGTCAAGATGGTTGTAAAACATCGCCCCCGCCCGATGGAAAAATGGGTGAGCATGGGATGTTGGATGATCGGATGTGCTGTTGCAAGCATTGCTCAAGTCGCTCACCCTGAAGATATAAGTCATTCTTTTTTGGTTGGAATAGGAGCCAGTTTTTTGGCTTTTATTTTGGTCCTTTTTATTGAGGAAACCATTTGGTCGGTACAAACTCTAATGAGAAGAAAAAATCGGCGCCATTAAGGCAGTAAAAATAAAAATAATCACTGAAAGTAAAACAGGTAGAATCCCTGGTAGCATCCACCCTAAGAGCTGAAATGTGTTCAAAAAGGAGGCTAAAGCCCAGCTTGAAAAATACATATACTGTAATTTAGATGAGGGAATGTGATGGCTAAATTTTCTTAGCAAAAATCCTAAGATAAATACCAGGCATAAATTAACTAGTGCTGCATCCGTTATATTTAACAATAGCTCCATCGGGAAAAGATCCCCAATAAGAATAAAAATCAAGGTAAGCCCTAATCCAAGGATAAGGTACTCTTTTCTCCCTGCTAAAATAGGGGCGATCACTTCCCAGCCCACAGAGGCTGAATACACATTAGCTACATTTGCACAGACTGCCGAGATCCCAATTAAAATGATTAAGGCGAGTCGTAGCGGCATTGCTGCATATAAAAAGGTGCTGTGTTCATCAATGCCAAACCAGGGCTTTATAATAGAACTCAGGTAGAGAGCGCTTATCCCCAGCAGTAAGCTCATGATTTGAATGATCGTTAGCGCATAGAGAGAAGTTTTCCAAGAACGACTATGTCGAAAAAAAGTAGGAAGGTCTGCTGTCACTCCTAAATTCGTTCCTAATACAAGGGGAAGGCCGATGAGTGTAAAAGGAAGAGTGGTTGGAGCTATGGAAACAGAAGGAGAGGCCCATAGTACCACGATCAAAGCAAGGATCAATAGGGGTAGACAAATCACAGAAAGATAGCGAAGGACCACAATCCCCTCCATGCAAAAAAGAGTGCTTAAAATCCCCAAAGCAACACTCATTTGAATAAAAAGATTGATGTTAGGCCCTTCATTGATCGGAATTAAAAAAGTGAGAGCGTGACTTGCTAGTGTGGTTTGAGCTGTAAACCATGCCAGAGTAGAAAGTAAAAGGGCAAAGGCTATGGCATAACTCCCAAAATGACCAATATAATCCCTTGAAAGATCTAATGTACTTTTACGACCAGGATGGCTCATCGATAAAATGCCAAAACGAATAAACCAAAGGAGGATATTACCTAAGATAAGCGTTAGGATGGCATTTTTAAACTGTACTGTTTCTAGGAGAAGAGTACTTGTGGCTAAGACGGGCAAGCTGCTAATCCCAGTCAGCTGAATCGCAGACAGGTGCCAAGCAGATTGCCGCGTGTCAGGTAATGACAGAGTTTGTGTCAAGGTTAGCCTCCAACGGCTGCTTCTTCCTCTTCCTTCAAACGATACCCTACACCCCTCACTGTCTCAATCCAGTGAAAATTGGG
>JAGOSM010000062.1 GCA_018062315.1 Simkaniaceae bacterium
ATCAAAATTCATGCTCTTAAGTGCACTGATCTAAAAAACCTCTCCGCGTCTTAAGCGCCTCTCCGTCTCTGCGTTTGTCTTTTTGAATGTTGTTTGAGGGTGTTTTCTTTTCCAGCGGGAATTGCTGCTCGAAACTCAGGTTAACAGCATTTTATCTGCATTATAAATACAAAAATGAATGCAGATAAGTCAAGGGATAGAGAGATATCTATTCAGAACGGAGGGAAGAGAGACAGTTCCATCCTTGTTTTGATTGTTCTCAAGTAGGGCTACCATGAGGCGCGATGTGGCAAGTCCTGATCCATTGAGTGTATGGACAAGGCGGGTCTTGCCTCCAGGAGCTTTGCATCGAATTTGGGAACGGCGAGACTGAAAATCGGTGCAGTTAGAGACAGAGCTGACTTCGTAGTAACGGTTTTGTCCAGGTAGGTATGCTTCGATATCGACGGTTTTAGCCGCTGCAAATGACATATCCCCGGTGACAAGAAGCATGTTGCGGTAATGAAGCCCCAGTCCTTGAAGAATTTCTTCGGCGCTTTTTAGCATCAGTTCGAACATCTCTTCACTTTCTTCAGGGCGAGTAAAGGCAAACATTTCCACTTTATTAAATTGATGGACTCGAATAAGTCCTCTTTCTTTTGATCCGGCAGCTCCACCTTCTCTTCGAAAACAAGGGGTATAACTTACATATTTAATAGGGAGGGCCGCATCGTCGATAATTTCATCGTAATGGAGGCCGCATAAGGCGACTTCGGATGTGGGGATGAGATAGAGGTGATAGTCGTCATCCTTAAGTTTGAAGAGTTGGGTTTCAAATTTGGGAAGCTGGCCAGATCCCTGCATGATTTCAGGACGAACTAGATGAGGGGGGATAATTTGAGTAAATCCATTTTTACGATGGATGTCGATCATATAATTCAAAAGGGCCCACTCAAGACGTGCTCCATCTCCTTTATAGACGGGCCACCCTGTTCCAGCGACCTTTGCTCCTCGTTCGAAATCAAAATATCCGAGGGTTTGATTGAGCTCGACATGGTTTTTGGGGGTAAAGTCGAATTCTCGTTTTTCTCCATAAGTCTTAATACAGATATTGTCAGCAGGGTTTAAGGAGGATTTAATCCCTTCCATGGGGATGTTAGGAAGCGAGAGGAGTCCTTTAGAGAGTTCCTGAGAGATGAGGTTGAGTTCATGATCTAGAGCGGTAATTTCATCACCAAAAGAACTGACAGCTTGAAGAACTTCTGTAGCATCTTTCCCTTCCCGTTTGAGCTCTCCCACTTTTTTTGAGAGGTCATTTCGTTTTGCTTTTAGAGCTTCAACTGACTGAATGAGATGGCGGGCTCTGTCATCGAGCTTAAGAAGGGGAGCAAGCGAAATTTCGGGGTCTTTTGTTCGAAGTCGACATTCTATTCCGTGGGGATCTTCTCTGAGTTCTTTTAAATCAAGCATACTGGATAGTGTATGCGCTCATTTATTTTCTGGCAATATTGAAGACTATGGATTGACAAATCGAACATATGCAGCAAGGGAAGGTCCCATAAGGTCTTTGCAATGGGCTTCGATCTCATCTCCATGCACCTCATCGCGCATTTTAATGTAATGGGGTGGGCGGATTCCCCCTTTTTTAAGGAGGGCATAAAGGCCACATGGCTGAAGGAAGCATAATTTGTGATGGATTGTCGTTTTTCTTCCAGAGATTTTAGGAAAGGCAGCCAAGGGATTCAGATTCCATCCAAGTAAAGTGGTGATTTTAGCGGCTGTGGAGGCAATACACCGTCCTGCTTGGGGTGTAACAAGTGTAGTGATCGCATCAGAGATAGAAGAGTAGGTTCTATCTGCTACAAGATTCAGCCCGGGATAAAGAGCTGCCAGTTCTGTGGCCACACCCCCTCCCATTGAATGACCATGTAGAGTGATCTCTGGAGGTTGCACTCCCTTTGAAAGGAGATCTTGAATAAAAGACTCTCCATCGAGAAGAAGATCTCGGATTGTCGTAATATCTCCCTCGCTTCTTCCAACCCCTCGGTAATTTCCTGAATACACATTCTGGCCCGTTTGTTGAGAAAGGGCGTAAAGGTAAGGAAGGGAATTTTCATACACCCCATTATTCGGATTCAGAAAGATGATCCACTTTTGACTTGTGGGGTGCTTGATCTGAACGGTGTCGAGTTTGACTTTATCGATAGTTTCTACTGTAGTCCGGGTTGCATTGGTCATTCTAGAAAGATTGTAAGCGCGGTGGGAGTCTAAAACGGCAGCAGAAAAAGAAGTTCTTCCAGGAAGAAGAGCTTTTTTAAGAGCATATTCAAAAAGGGCGATAGGAAAAACCAGGCAAGTAAAAATTTTCCTAACCTTATCATTCAGTAATCTTTTTTCTATAACACTGTGTTGTACTCTAAAAGATACTCTTGGCAGTTCATGGCTTATCATAGGGGGTGAATTGTAAGAGAAATGGACTGATTAGTCTAGTTTATAATTTCCCTTTTAGTTAAAATTGACGCTATGAAGAAAAATTTTTCAGAAGCTCAGAACCCCCTTATCCTCCGTTTTCACCGAATTCTTGAAGCGTTTGCTAAATCGGATGATGAACGAGATTTTTATATCGACCGTGTTGAAGGATTTATCTGTTATGTCGATCTCGACAAATCTCAAGAAGAACTTCTTATTTTAGAACAGGAACTCAAAGAACATAGCGATAGATATTGTTTAATCCCAAAAATGACTTTTTTCGAAACAAAAAAGTTTATGGAGGGATTTGTCAACGAGAAGGTGTATGACATTGATACTAAAGAAAAACTTCTCGATATCATTGCTTCTAAAGAAGCTCGTGAGAATTTTCTTGAATTCATTTATGATCACCTTTCTGAACTTGAAAAATGGCAGCAATTCTATCATGAGAGATCTCGTATTAGAATTATTGAGTGGTTGCGAGATAACAACTTTAAATTTGTCTTTGAAGAAGATCTCGACCTTGTAAAACCTCTTGTTGAAAAATTAAAATCTTTAATCTTTGAAACGAAGGTGCCTAAAGATGTGCAACAAGGAAGAGAGGCTCTTGAAGCAAAAGCAAAAACCTATTATTCGAATGAAGCTCTCAACCCAAGACCTAAACGAGGGCGACCTCCGAAGCAGACAACGAAGGTGGAGTTCGAACCCCAGTTGACATTGGATATTTACAAAACCGTGCCTCAGGGAATTCGCCACTTCTTATTTTTACCAGAATACAATCCTGCAGCCGCAACTTTCTCAGCTAAGTTCAATACAAGATCTGAACTGATGGCAAGTTTAAAAGGATCTGGCCGTGTTAAGGTTAATGTAGAGCTTGAAGCTTTGTCTCAACGGCTCGAATCGCTGAGACACCTCTCCAGCAGGCTGAAGTCGGTTGAAGGGATCCCTGTGAATGCGGTCGAGCAGAAACTTATTCAAGCAGTCAGTGAGGCTGATACGGTGGAGACAGATTCTGAAGAGGAGCCTAAACAAGGGCGGATTGCTCAGATTGCAAGTAGTTTTCTCCCCAAACGTCGCTCTAAAGAGACGAAACCTACTACCGGAGAAAATAAGGCAGTAGAATCAAAACAAGTGACGCAGATTAAGAAGAAAAAATGACCGTTGCGATCACCTCTCGAAAAGCTAAGATTTGTCTTAAAGTTTTAGAGGTAATGCTGCAAGCTAGGCTCTCTGACGATAAGATGATGAAGTTGGTGCGCCAGAATAAGGGAGGGACTTTTCACCTCAGCGTTCTCGGTCATGAGATGGTGGGGGCGGTTGCGGCTCTGTCTTTGATTCCAGGAAAAGATTGGGCCTTTCCTTATTACCGAGATCGTACTTTTGCGATTGGTTTAGGATGCCCTTTAAAAGAACTTTTTGGGGCATTCCTTGCAAGAGAAGTGCCTCATCATTCAGGTGGGCGTATGATGCCCGACCACTTCTCTCACAAGTCCCTTAGAATTCCTTGTCAATCCTCTGTTGTAGGTTCTCAATTTCTCCACGCGGTAGG
Organism: Simkaniaceae bacterium; assembly: GCA_018062315.1. Taxonomy (GTDB): domain Bacteria; phylum Chlamydiota; class Chlamydiia; order Chlamydiales; family Simkaniaceae; genus JAGOSM01. Next base: position 3,998 of record JAGOSM010000062.1, read on the forward strand.
GCTAGCTAAAGGGATTAAACTGCAAGGGAAGGATGAGGTAGTCTATGTTTCTGGAGGAGATGGATCGACTTCTCAGGGGGATTTTCATGAGGCTCTCAATTTTTCGACTCTCCATAAACTTCCTGTGATTTTTGTGATTCAAGATAATGGTTGGGCCATCTCTGTTCCTGTGAAAGATCAAACTTCAGGTGGGTCTATTGCAAAACTTGCCTCTGGGTATGAAGGCCTATCTATTGTAGAAGTGGATGGCACCGATTATGAACCCCTATCTGAAGCCATGGAAGAGGCTGTTTTAAGGGGACGATCCGGAGAGGGGCCTACGCTCTTTGTTGCTAAGATTCCCCGTATAGGACCTCATAGTAGTAGTGATGATCCCCAAAAATATAAAACGAAAGATGATTTAGAAGAAGATTTGATTCGCGATCCACTACCTCGTTATGAGCAATGGTTGCTTGATCAAGGCATCCTTACAGAAGAGTTCCTCTCCAATATGAGAGAGCGGTTAAAAAATGAAATCGATCGCGCAGCTCTTGAAGGAGAGGGATACCCGCATCCCCAAATAGAAGAGGCTGCCGCCCATGTATTGGCTCCTTCTCCTATTTTACAGGAAGAAGTGGGGACTCTCGGAGAATCCCTTGTGATGGTTGACACTTTAAACCATGCTCTAGATGAAGAAATGGCAAGAGACCCTTCTATCATTGTGTTTGGGCAGGATGTCGCTTACGGTAAGGGGGGCGTGTTTGGAGTAACGAGGGGGCTTACTGCAAAATTTAGCAACGAAAGATGCTTCAATACTCCTCTTGCAGAGTCAACCATTGTTGGCTGTGCTATCGGTCTTGCAATGAGTGGTTATTTTAAGCCTGTGGTTGAGATCCAATTTTGTGATTATATGTGGACGGGAATCAATCAGTTGATTAATGAACTCTCGAGTATTTATTACCGATCAAATGGAGAATGGAATTGTCCTGTCGTGATTCGTATGCCTTATGGCGGGTACATTCAAGGGGGGCCTTATCATTCTCAAGCAGTCGAGGCGTATCTCAACCACTGCCCTGGATTAAAAGTGGTTATTCCGAGCAATGCAGCGGATGCAAAAGGGCTTTTAAAAGGGGCGATGCGCGATCCGAATCCCGTTATTTTTCTGGAACATAAGGCTCTTTATAGACAAAGAGCATTTTGTGCTCGTCCAGAGCCCTCGTCGGAGGCGATCATTCCTCTTGGCAAAGCGGCTCTTGTTCAGGAGGGAGAAGATCTCACTTTAGTCACGTGGGGAATGACGACGTTTATGGGATATGAAGTAGCCCATAAATTAAAGGGAGAGGGGATTCATGTCGAGTTAATCGATCTTCGAACCATAGCCCCTCTTGATGTAGAGACTGTGATGACATCAGTGAAAAAAACGGGAAAACTTTTGATTGCTCATGAAGCGGTGATCAATGGAGGGTTTGGAGGGGAGCTTGCTTCTCAGATCATGGAAAAAGGGTTTGAATATTTAGATGCTCCTATCAAAAGAATAGGGGCGAAGAACTGTCCTGTGGCCTATGCTAAAGGGCTCGAAGAGGCGATTTTGCCTCAAAAACAAGATCTCATTGCTGCGATTAAAGAATTAGCGGCGTACTAGAGATCTTTTTCTTAAATTTCTCTTAGAATGAATAGCATCTAACTTTTCTAATTTTGCTACAATATTCTGTGGTGTATTTTTTGTTTTTTCTTCTTGTAAGAGCTCATCCATGCTCATGAGATGAGACAGTAAGCTTTCTTGAAGAGATTCAAGCGCGAGTCTTTCTTCTCCAAGCTGCGTATCATAAGCGATTTCTGTCAAAATTTCTGCGTTGGCAATCAATTGATCCAACGTTTCATCAATATTTGATAAAATATCCTGTTTGGAATTTAGCATAGGACCCCCCTTCCCTTCCTTATTTTTATATAAGAGTTGATCAATATCAATGTCAATGTTATTTTTTCTCTGTATGCCATTATTTTGTCCGCTTGCTTCGGGATCTAAAGGAAATGCGATTTATGTTGAATCGCATACAACGAAATTACTCATTGACGCAGGTCTTTCCTTTAAAGGGCTTCAAGAGCGTCTCACAGCGATTCAGGTAGATATCAATCAAATTCAAGCGGTGCTTGTGACGCATGAACATATTGATCATATACGGGGGCTTGAGCGATTACAGAAAGTTTGTTCTATTCCGATTCTTGCAAATAAAGATACTGCCAGGGCAATTCTCGAAGAAGTTAAGGATCCACTCCAATTTAAGATTTTTGCCACCGGAGAGACGTTCCAGTTTGGAGATATTACCATTCATCCGTTCAGCATTCAGCATGATACGCAAGACCCTGTTGCGTTTACCCTCTCTTTTAATGGAATAAAAATTGGAGTATGTACCGATTTGGGCTTTGTCACTTCTTTAGTTAAGGCCCATTTACAGGAGTGCGATTATCTTTATATTGAAGCGAATCATGAGCCTTCCATGGTGCATGCCTGTCGTCGTCCTCCCATGTATAAACAGAGGGTATTATCTCGTCAGGGTCATATTTCGAATAAAGAGTGTGCTGAGCTTGTAGAAGCGATTGGACATAGCAACTTAAAGCATATTTACCTAGCGCATCTTTCGGAGGAATGTAATCACCCCGAGCTTGCCCTTAAAACAGTGTCTGAGCGCAAACCTGAGGGGGCATCCATATCGATTGCTGCTCAGCATCAGATTAGTTTACCGATCCATTTTTAGCAGCAATCCTTTGTACACGACAATAATTATGGATCCATGTGCAGTTCCTACCTTCCTACCAAGAGGTCGGGCGTGGGCACAGGAACGGGCAGAGACACGTGTTTGGGTATTAACAGCAGCAGTACGATTCATATTCCCTTTTATAGCGTGCGTATAAGGTCTGGATTTCCGGCCAAAAAGGGTGAGATGGGCGAAAAATGGGAGATTCCCCATGAAGAGTAGTATAGGTATCCCTCCATGCGGTAAGTGTTTTTTGGGATTCACGCCCTAAGCAGGGGTCGAGCTGAGTCATTGTCTCAATAATACGACCTATCTCTTCTCCGACTGGAGGACACCGGGCTTCTATTTGTGGCAAGATGAGACAGTATTCACGTAACATTTTATAGTAGGGGGTTATGGTCCTGTATTGGCGGAACCTAGGGTTTGGCTCCAGAGAGTCTCGTAAGGAGGCACGCATCCTTAATTGGGTACTACCAGAGTTTATTATGACATCTTCTTGCGTTCTGCATCCCCATGGATCAAGTGCTATCTCGATTATTGGTTTTAGTTTGTGGAAGCTCTCTATGGATTTGAGAAGTTTGCTTTGAGAAGAAGGGATCTTCCTTTCGCAACTTTTTTTGGGAAGAGAGAGAGGAGGGGGGGTATACGCTACACTAGGGCGTCCTGGACAAGACAGGTCGAGTTCTTGAATCGTTGCTCTAAGGGTAGTGATCTGAGATGAGTGTAATCGGAATTGAGGAAGTAGCGTTATATATAATCGTGCCGCTTTCACAAGGGTTTTTATTATTTCTTGAGTACGCTTGGGATCGATAACTGAGAAGTTATCAAGGTACAGGTCTAGATGCAATCTTGTTCCTGTTAAAAATCGGTTTTTATTTTCTTTAGTAAGCTCGGGGGCGTTAATTAAATGGCTATAAACGTATGGTGTCATATTCAAGACAGTTGCTGGAACTAATTGTTCTGTTAGTTGCTGCAGCCGTTCCTGAAGTGAGGTGTA
>JAGOSM010000063.1 GCA_018062315.1 Simkaniaceae bacterium
ATTACATCGCATTCTAGGGATTTCTCCCAAGCCATCTAATCCGAAACAGGGGTCAGGCCGAACATTTGGGTTGTGACTTGTGATTTACAAGCCAAATGTCCGAATGTCATGCCTGACCCCATTGACTAGATATCCCTCTTTAAGTGAATCCACCCATCATTTTTTACCCAGCCCTTATCAATCGCTGCTCGCACAATACGACACATGGCTGGGAAAAACGAACTTTCATGCCATCCCCGCTCATCATCCCAATGACTGCAATACCAATCCCAAAGATATGTTTTAAAATCAAGTCCTGTAGAAGCCTTGAATGTCTCCGGTGTAAGCCCTACCTCAAAAAGAAGGTATGTTTTTTCCTCTTCACTAAGGCTAGCAGCCGCTTGAAGCTCACTTCCCAAAGTCACACCAGAACTAGACGTTGCATTAAGCGCCTGAAGCACTTCTTTAGCAAAAATCTTATCTTCAGATTTTTTACAAAGTGCACTCCACATTTCATAAAAACCAACTACAGGTTTGCCATCTTTAAGCATCCCGTAGCTAACAAACTCATTTTCAATAAAAACATTCCATCCCCCTTGAATTAAAGCAAGAACCTTAGGCAGATCTCTTGCAGAGAGGGCTTCTGCCATACGTGTTATTCCCTTATGCACATTATAAAGAGAGATTACCTCTCCAACTAACCTCCCACTACTCTTATTGCAAATATCAAATAAACCCGTTGTAAACGCCCTATGCGTTGTGTACTCACTCAATGGAGATCTTCCTTCCCAGTAACTTTGAAGGGGCTGCAGTTTTGGTGGAAGCTTTTGCATAATTTTGACAATATCTTGCGGATGCATGAGATCATCTTTACTGAGATCAATCCCCACCTCTCGAAGGACCCCTCGATCAAGACCTAAGTAGGCTAAATCTCTCGGTGCAAGCCCCTGCTTATCAGGGCTATTGGGAGAAATCCCCCTTTTAATAAGCTCTCCTGTAAGTTCTCTGTGTCCTGTATAAACAGCCCAATGAAGCAGCGTCCATCCATTGTTATCACATACAGTAAGATCCTTAGTATGGGCCGCAAGAACGAGTACAGTCCTACGTAATGCCCTATCTTGGACACGACCTGTCCACGTTGGATCTAGGCTCCCCAAACATCTTTGTAAGGCCGTCTTATCCTCGACCCTCTTGTCAGCATCCGCTCCATTCTGTAATAAAAACTCAAGTTTCTTACCGAGAACTCCAAAGAGTTGCTCTTCCATCCTCCTCACATCTGAATAAAGAGGATTCATGCTGTTTTTCATCCACCCCACAGAATCACCCGAACCAAGTAACTTTGCTAGTAGCTCAGGCCCTTGTGACTTAAGATCTACACCTGCTTTAATCAAAGCTTTCTCTATCCGAAAATAGGGATCAAAATTGATACTCCTGAGTAAAGCTAAGGATAGCGTATCTGCGTTTAGCTTAGCTTTTTTCTTAAGCAATTCTTCCGCAATGCCTGGGTAACCTACGCTTGCTGCCATATCAAGAGGCGTTTCTTTATAGATATTAAGTGCTTCTTTTGAAGCTCCCTTGGAAAGAAGAAGTTTAACAAACTCCTTGGGAGGTTCTGGATCAACAGGGAAGCGAATTCCCATCCAAGGAGAGGCTCCCGCAAGGTAATGAAGTGGAGTTACCTGGTCACCTGCTTTTGCATTCACCTGTTCTGGATGCTTGTCTAGATAGACCTGCAGTACTTTTAAATCGCATAAATCAAGAGCTTCGAAAATCGTTTTGGGTTCTTTTGAACACCAACGCACGCTTCGGCCTGCCAAAAAAGAAACCGGCGCAAAAGATCGAAATCCTAGAGCCCCACAGCGATTCATCACACTACTTATAGCCATCCTTACACCTCTCGTTGTTTGTAAAGATTTTATAAATCAATGCATTTTAAAAACCAACGTCAAAGAAAAACTTACCCAATAGACCTCTTTCGAAACTCGCTTTGCTTGAAAAAATTGGTGATTTTCGAGCAGATTTGAGAACAAATTTTGAGACCATATGTATACATATGGCCGATGAATTTGCTCTCAAAGGTGCCGAAAAGAACAATTTTAGCAAGTAAATGGAGTTTCGAAAGAGGTCTAATACTGCGGAAGTATCTAAGAAGCCAATTTTTTGATAAAGTTGAGAGCTTGATAGGTTGTCTTCGAAAAGTATAGGGTCAGGCCGGACATTCAGACATTTGAGTTGTGACTTACAAGTCTATTATTTATATTTTTTCCTATGTCGCACGCCGCGCTCGTTAAGTTTGTCGTTCCACTCTCAAATGTCCGAATGTCCGGCCTGACCCCATTGATTGTTCAGGAACAGATTGGACTGAATCTCCTTAACGCTCTTATCTTTGTGTAATTTAACATAATTTTCGGCTGTCATCAAAGTAGGTAATTGTGCTTTATCTATGTAAAGAGTCCCGTTTAAGTGGTCTATTTCATGCTGCAAAATACGGGCGTACCAACCTTTTGCCTGGATGACAACAGGCTTTCCTTGCTCATTCAAACATTCTACACGTACAGACTCTGCTCTGGGCACAACACCTACAAATTCAGGGACACTTAAACAACCTTCAAAAAATTCGGGCTTGTCAGTAGATTCCTCTATATAAATGCGAGGATTAATGATCACGTGAAAGGGGACTGGATACCGATTTCGTTCAGCTAGTTGTTGAGCGTTTAAATGACTGTGATCCATATCTTCAATCACCGCTAGTTGAAGAGATTTTCCAATCTGAGGTGCAGCCAATCCGACTCCTGGTGCAGCTCTCATAGTCGCTTTCATTGTTTCAATGAGGTCTTGAATTTCAGGGCTTAAAATTTCCTCAACAGAAAGCTCTCTTGCTGTCTGGCGTAAAACAGGATGTCCTACTTGAACAATGTCTAACTTTTGCATATCACATGCATCTATGGACTGTTGATACACAATCTTGGATTCAAGAATTGAGTTAAAGGGGATGAAGCCGTTATAAAGGTGATAGTATTGAGTAGACCCTCCAGCATTAGATTCAAACGCTAACTTGCCTTCTAGCTTATTGCTGTCAATTTTCAAGATGACAAGTTGAGGTGCATCAGCCCAATACTTCCCAATAATCCTCTCTAGCTGATCTTCTGTTGAAAAATGAATAAAGGCATCATCTTCAGCTGATAATTGGACGGTTTTCCTGTTTTGGGTCGCTTGCCAATTCCTAAGTGAAAGAACTTTATAAAGATATTGAGGGGATTGATTTATTTCTTCCATCGTTATCTCTTTGTGATTTACAGACTCATTTCCCGATAATGAAAATGAAACAGTAAATAAATATGTTGTAATAAGCCATTTCTTCATTCTTTACCCTCCTAACTGGATCAGTTCAGAAATAAAATTTTTGAATATCAACATGATAGAGTATTGGCGAAATATTTTCTAGAGTATAGGGTCAGGCATGACATTCGGACATTTGAGTTCTGACTTACAAGTCTATTATTTATATTTTTTCCTATATCGCACGCCGCGCTCGTTAAGTTTGTCGTTCCACTCTCAAATGTCCGAATGTCCGGCCTGACCCCATTGTTTTGGGGCAGGCCCCATGAATTAATAGATCGGGAAGGGCAATGAGTTCAAAAGGGATGAGATTTGGCTTTAAACGACGATCCAAACCCTAAAACGGGTTTGGTGAGGAGAGCAAAGCCAAAGATCGCCCTTTTGGACTTATTGACCTTTCCGAGATATTAATGAATGGGGCAAGAAGGACTTGAACCTGCGACCTACGGATTATGAGTCCGCTGCTCTAACCGCCTGAGCTATTGCCCCTGACCTTCTGAAGAATAACAGGGATGGACTTTTTGTCCACCCCCATTTTTAAAACTAGTAACGACGGTTTGAATTGCCGTTGCTATTTCCACGAGGTGGGCGAGCTCCGCCGCTTCCGCCTCTTGGAGCGCCTGTGTTCTCACGAGGACGAGCTTCGTTAACAGTCAATGGACGACCGTCAACTTCTTTCCCGTTCATCGCGCGAATTGCAGATTGTGCTGCATTGTCGTCGTCGTATTCTACAAAGCCGAAACCTTTAGAACGACCACTGTCACGGTCCATAATAACACGAGCTGAAGCTACTGCGCCATGCTCTTCGAATATAGTTTTAAGTTGAGAATCAGTAACTGCATGAGGCAGGTTACCTACGAATAATTTTTTTGCCACAAAGGCCTCCTAAATGAATTTAACTGGGACGTGTAATTACGGACCAGGAATGTAAGCAATTCTAGTCAATCAACGATTTTAAAGCGAGAACTCTTTCTAAAAATAATTCTGTCCTCTATTCTGAAGAGACCATGACATACCCCTACGTTCTCATTAGCGGCCTCCTCACCACCCCATCCATCTGGAACCTTGCAGCTCCGCTCCTCCCTTCCACCCCCCTCTACTATGCCCCTCTTGGGAAAAATACCATACAAGAAGAAGCTCTGGCCCTTCACAGATATCTCCTCAAACTCGGCATCACCGAGTGCCACCTCATTGGCCACTCTATGGGAGGGACGATCGCCCTCGAATACACCCTTCTCCATAAAGAACGGGTCAAAAGTCTCTCGTTATGTAGTACATTCTCTCACCTACTTTATAAAGAACGGTCCCTGGCAAGGCTAAATCTCATCGCCTCCCTCATCCATATCCCTAAATTAACTATGATTAAAGCCACACTCCCCCTCCTTTTTAGCCCTAAAGCTTCCCCTTACGCCAAACAACTCTATATTCATATGGCAAAAGAGATCCCTTCTGCCGTTTTTCAAAGACAACTTAGAGCCTGCCTTGCATTTAATAGAGAAAAAGACCTTCCCCTCATCTCAGTCCCTACTAAAATTATTTTTAATGAAACAGACAGACTCTTATCCCCAATGCATAGCCAAAAACTCTGCAAAGGAATTCCTCATGCACATACAACGGTACTCTCTAATGGAGGACATATCCCCCAACTTGAAAGCCCTCAACACTTCGTTAAAGCTATCTTAGATTAGGAGACCTAACTCCAGAGAATCCCAATTTCTAGCCCCATCACCATGAGAGCTAAAATCCCCAGAATACCTAATACCCAACGCCCCCCTTTTAAGAGAGGTTCTCCCCCAAGCCCCATTTTATATCGCCCCACCCATACGAGAGCAACTGGCAATAAACCATTCAAAAGAGCTTCTCCAAGACCCCCAGCAATCCCGAGGGCCGTATCAAAAATATGGGGATTTGTTGCTGCAAAAAAGAAAGGGGGAACATAGGTCATCAGAGTCAATATCACCCGATTTACCCCACTCCGCTTCTGAATCTTAAGTCCATCCCCTAAAAAGTCCACCATGGAAAAAGAGACCCCTAATACAGACGTCACAATCGCAAAAAATGCAAAAGCATTCCCGAGTAGAAGCACTGCAGGAGACCCTGTAACCGACTGCAGCGCTTGCGTCACAGGTAACCCATCCCTTAAAGTGTGCTCTAAAACTCCAGGTGGGAGTGACCCAATAATTAACCACTGCCACACCGCATACACAACCAAAGGAATTAAAGTTCCAATCAACATGCAAAGACGAAGAACCTTCACTTCTTTTTTTAAATAAAAACAGAGAGAAGGGATCACATTATGAAATCCAAACGCCCCAAAAAGGATGGGGAAGGCTAAAGAAAAAGCTCCCCAATCACTCTTTTCCAATCTAACTATTTCTACCTGTTGACTCCCCATTCCAATCAAAGAGATCCAGGTAACAACCATTGCAACAGATAAAATAATATTTGCTCGATCAATTAAACGAGGACTCACTGCGACAATAAATCCAAAAATCAAACCAAAAAGGAGACTCATCAACGTGGGTGGCAGTTCAATTCCAATAAGAGATGCAAGAGCCCCCCCTAAAATAGGAGCCCCTGCTGCGAAATAAGCTATCATTAAAGAATAGTAGAGGAAAATAAAGAAAGCCCCAGCAAGAGCCCTCCCTCTTGCTCCAAGCAATCGATAGGACATCGATAGAATATTACTTCCTTCATCCATCCACAACGTCGCCTCAAGAAAAAGAAGCCCCGTTGCAAACATGAAAAGCCAGACGAGAATAGTAGCAAGAAGCCCAGGACCAAAACCTGCAGCCGCTGTGACAAGGGGTATCCCCAGCATCCCAGCGCCTATCGTTGTTCCACAAATTAATAAACTTCCACTAACTATTTTTCCAAACATGGATGAAAAGTTTAACTTAGACTATGATCCTGTGTCAATGAAAACCCAGATTATCAAAGTTAAAGTGACCCCGAAAGGGAGTAAAAACGAAATTCTTGGATGGGAAGGAGACCTCCTCAGAGTCAAGATCGCTGCACCCCCCGATAAAGGAAAAGCTAACGAAGCTCTGATCCGCTTTCTTGCAAAAGAATGGGATATAGCCCCTTCACGCATTCAAATTCTATCAGGACATACGAGCCGCATTAAAACTTTAGAATGTCAGGTAGAAAATGAGATACAAAATACAAGTGGGGGGGAGAGCTGCCATAAAAAGAAAAATAGGTGATACCCCATTCCGAAAATAAGGGCGCAATAAAGTTTGTCCAGCCGGATTAGGTGCATTTGCAATCACCGTCAAACCCCCTCCTATAAGAACCCCACTGACAATCGCCAATTTTGCCACCTCAGTTAAATTAGGTGTCAGACTTGAAAGGTACACAACAGCAGCATTGTCATTAAAGGCTGTTAAAATCACCCCCATCGTCATCAACATTTTCGCTTGAAATAATTCGAGCAAGGGGACAATCCACCATCCCTGCAACCCCCCATGGACAATCAACCCTGCCAAGAAAAAACCGACCAGAAGGGGCTCTTTTAAATGAAGAGGGTACTGGTGATAAGCAGTTGCTTGATAAAAACCTAAAAACAATAAAAATCCCCCAATAAAAATAGGAGGATCACATCCGTGAATCACCAGGATAAAAAGAAAGGCTAGATGGACACAAATAATCCACAAAGGAACCCCTAATCGCCTCTCTTCAGAAAGCGCCAATGTTTTATTTGATAATTCAGTCAGCTCTTTATAAAACAGCACCAAATATAAAGTGGTTGAGGTGAGGATTCCCAAAATAATTTTCCAACCAAAATGAGACATCATATAGAGAGAACTCCACCCCCACGTATGACTCACAATAAGCACTGGAGGAGCAGCAAAATTAGTAAGGGCCCCTCCTACAGAAATACTGACAAATAAAAGACCTAGAGTCGCATAGGATAATTTATTTGAGGGGCGATATACAAAAAACCTACGAATCAAAAGCATAGCAGCTAGTGTCATAGCCCCTGGTTCAGTAATAAATGATCCAAGTAAAGGCCCCAAAGTTAAGATGGTAAACCACCATGCCTTCACCCCTCCTCCAAATACCCAACAAATTTTTTCCAAAACCCCTTCTGCAAAAAAAACTACAGCCCTGGTTGAAGC
>JAGOSM010000015.1 GCA_018062315.1 Simkaniaceae bacterium
GTTAGTGGATTGTGCAACGATTGCTCTGTTTGGGCCCACAAATCCTTGGGAAAAGGTTTCGAAGAATGAAAATATCAGAGTATTGTGGGGGGGGGGGCAGCTTGCTTGTCGCCCTTGTTATGATGGAAAGGGATATGCTCAATGTTCTGATCAGCAGTGTCTCAGAGCTATTCATCCCCAGACTGTTTTTGATGCAGTTGTCGATATATTACATGGAGAAAGGGTAAAGAGATGAAAATGATTACTCTCGCACAATATTGTCTTAGGGGAGTTGGACATGATCTTTCTTATCATCAAGCTTTGCAGGATCTGCAAGGAGATGTCTTTGAGGAAGTGATCACTTATTTGCCTAAAACCCACTCTATTCCTCATCTCTCCTCAAGTTGGCAAAGGTTTTTTTCTGTACCAAAGCGCCGATTTGAGATGTTTCCGCTTCGTCTTTTAGATTATTTTCGGATGTATCGATTAGCACATCAGCCGACAGTGTTTTTTTTAGAAACATTTAATCTTCAGGATGTGATTGCGTTGTTGGTGAGTACCTTTATTTGTGCAAAACAGCATCATCGACTGTATGTGCTCTATCGAGATGGGAAAGAATGGAGCTTTTGGAGAAAGGGGATACAAAGATTGATCTCCCGTTGTTTAGATTGGAGATTAGGGAAGAGATATGTGATATTTACAGATAGTGAACTTGTGGCTAAAAGTGTGGCTATGAGGCATAAAAAGGCAATTGTATTGCCAATTCCTCATACTGAAATAAAGCAGCAAAAACTTATAAAGGAAGACACACTCAACCTTTGGTTTCCTGGAGCGCCACGAGTTGAAAAAGGAATTTATTGGATTCAGCACCTAGCAAAGACCTTGCTAGATGATGAGGTGGTGCTTATGGTATCTCGGGAGGCAGATATTCGAGACTCACAACTTAAAATAGAATTTCTTGAACCTTTTATGCCCCGAGAAGAATATTTAAAGACGTTGCATCGGTCTCACGTGATTTTATTGCCTTATGATGAAAAACTCTATTGTTCTAGGACCTCAGGCCCCTTTGTAGAGGCAATTGTTGCGGGAAAATGGGTTTTAACCGTCAAAGGAACTTGGATGGCTTACGAATTGCTTCGATTTGGGTTGGGGGATTTAGTTGTGGATTGGGAAAATGACCTCTTTTTTGAGCATCTTAAGTTCTTAATGAGGGATCCGCTGATGCAGGATAAAATGGAAAAAATGCAACAGTGTTACCTGAGGTTTCATTCGCAAAAGAGCTTCAAGAGTTGTCTAAAAACAAGTTGTGTCTAATTATGTCCGTGGATAAACTCAGGAATAGCTGAATAGAAGATAGAAGAGATGACATTGAATTCCAGAAATCCCACCATTTATGTAGTGACCTATCATGAATTTAATCATGGGTCTCTTAGGCCAGGACCGCCAAGACCTTTAGATGAAAGGCTTCTAAACCATGATAAAAATTATGTTTTTTATCTGATAGATAAAGAGGTGCCTGAAGTACTAAAAAATAAAAAAACAATTTTGGAATATGATCTAGATCCTATGATTCATAAGGCGGGAGGGCAGGATTTTGGGGAATGGTCATTCCTTTTAGCTGAAGAGAAGCATAGTTTTTGTGAGTATCCTTTTTTTATGATTTCATCTCGATTTTATGAGAAAAATCAGTGGATTCATAAAAGTTTAAATGAAGAATGGGATACTTTATTTCAGCATTTAGCTGAATATGGATTTGGTTATTTACCAAGTTATGATCGTCCGATTCGGTGGATCGATTTGTCTTGGGAGCAATATGAAAAGAAAGGGGCTTGGAAGTATCGGTTTTCCCCTTTTACGGCGAAAACGTATGAACTTATAAAAACCATGTTTGGAGTGAATATTCCAAAAGATTATCGCTATACGGCTGATCTTTTTTGTAATTATATTGGATTTAATACAAGACAAGACTTACTAGACTATGTTGCTTTTTATAAGTCATCTATTAATTACTTTTTTGATGATGAACTCAAACCGAAAATAGATCTTACGCCTTATATTAGAAGAACTGGGTCTTTTAGAAACGAGAAGATTTTTACCTTTTTTTTAGAACTTCTTTGTCATCTGTTCTTTTTCCAAACGAAGAAACCCTACTTTGCACTTCATTATGACGGGTATTATCATGTTGATGAATTTAGAAAAAAACTGACAAAAATAGATAAATTTTCGATACCTATGACGACTCAGATCGATAGAATTTTAAAATGGCAAAAAAGAAGACTTTTGACAGAGGGATGCTTAGCTCCCTATCAACCTCACCTATCAGCCCTAAAAAGAAAGGTTAAAAGTTTGTTATGTTGAATGAATTATACTATCAGATGCTGCGTATTCGGATGATTGAAGAGGCGATTGTTGAACATTACCCACATCAAAAAATGAGATGCCCTGTTCATTTAAGTATTGGGCAGGAAGCAGTGGCATCAGGGGTCTCTTATCATTTAAAAAAAGAAGATTTAGTTGTTAGTGGACACCGTGCACATGCCCATTATTTGGCTAAGGGGGGATCTCTTAAAAAAATGATGGCTGAAATTTATGGCAAAGCAACAGGATGCTGTCTTGGTCGTGGGGGATCGATGCATCTTACAGATAGAGCGGAGGGATTTCTCTGTTCAACTCCGATTGTTGGGGGAAGTATTCCAGTTGGAGTAGGTGCAGCATGGGCACTTCAATTGAAAGGAAAATTTCGTCTTACAGTGATTTATCTTGGAGAAGGGGCAACAGAGGAAGGGGTGTTTGCGGAATCATTAAATTTTGCCTCTTTAAAACAGCTTCCTATTCTCTTTGTTTGTGAAAACAATTTATATTCTGTTTATTCTCCTCTTGAAGTACGCCAGAGTAAAAACCGGGATTTATTAAAAATGGCAGAAGCTCATGGTGTAGTAGCCGATAAAGGAGATGGAAATGATGTGCTAGAGGTGGCATCAATCACAGAAAAGGCTATTAAAACCATAGGAGAAGGACGCGGACCTGTATTTCTTGAATTCTCAACGTATCGACATAGAGAGCATTGCGGTCCTAATTTTGATAATCATATTGGATACCGAACAGAAGACGAATTTCTCCATTTTTTAAAGGACTGTCCCCTTAAAAAATATCGACATCAAATCAGAGTGCATGAGGAAATGGAAAGGAAAATTAGGCAAGAAATTGATGAAGCATTTTTATTTGCTGAGAAAAGTCCCTTTCCTATTTTTGATCCTGCAAAAGAAACTCTTTATGCGGAGATAGTATGATAGAACAGCTCACTTTTGCTGAAGCTCTGCTTCAGGCGGCAGATCAGGCACTTGCAATAGATCCGAATGTATTGGTTATGGGACTGGGAGTTCCAGATCCCAAGGGAATTTTTGGAACGACGACGGGGCTGCAGAATAAATATGGGAAAGAGAGGGTTCTCGACATCCCTTGTTCAGAAAATGGAATGACAGGAATTGCTATTGGAGCTGCCATCTTGGGGATGAGACCTATTCTTACTCATCAAAGAGTTGATTTTGCTCTTCTTTCTTTAGACCAGATTATCAATAATGCCTCAAAATGGCATTACATGTTTGGTGGGGAAATGAAAGTCCCCCTTGTCATACGCCTCATTATCGGAAGAGGATGGGGACAGGGACCTCAGCATTCTCAAACTCTTCATAGTTTATTTGCTCATATTCCTGGTCTTAAAGTAGTTATGCCTTCTTCCCCTTATGATGCAAAAGGGCTGCTTTTAAGTGCAATAGCTGACGATAATCCGGTCATTTTTATTGAACATCGATGGCTTCATAATATTCACGGCCCTGTGCCGAAGGAAATGTATACGGTTCCCTTAGGAAAGGGAAAAATTCTACAGGAAGGCACAGATGTCACTATAGTTGCTGCATCTCATATGACAATAGAAGCTTATCGCGCGCTTCCTCTTCTTAAGGAACAAGGAATTAGCGCAGAATTGATAGATCTTCGTTCTATTCTGCCTTTTGATAAAGATATGATTCTTCAATCAGTAAGAAAAACAGGACGTCTTGTTGTTGCCGATCCTGACTGGAAAACAGGAGGATTTGCTGCAGAGGTGATTACTTCTGTGGTGGAGACTACTTTATTAAAATGTCCTCCACAGAGAGTCTGTTATCCTGATCGTCTCATCCCTTCAAGTCCCGCTCTTGCAGAACATTTTTATCCTTCATTTATGCATCTTGCATCTACAGTATTGCAGATGATGGGATGTGATCCTCTTCCTGAGCAAGTAAGGGCAGCATTTTCTGATGTCCCAGATAAAAGTTTTACAGGTCCTTTTTAATATAGAGGTAATATGCGAAAAGTAGTTGTTATTGGAAGTAATTCATTTTCAGGAAGTGATTTCATTGATCATTTGCTTGAAGTGGGAGGGTATGAGGTACTTGGCATTAGCCGTTCGAAGGAAAAAGATCCTCTTTTTCTCCCTTATAAGCGGCATGGAAGGGATCATTTTACCTTTTTTCAAGCTGATCTAAATAAAGACCTTGATGCACTTGAACAAAAGTTTGATGCATTCCAGCCTGACTATATTGTCAATTTTGCGGCTCAGAGTGAAGTTGCGCCAAGTTGGGTGAATCCTGCCGATTGGTTTCAAACAAATGCCGTTGCAATTACAGGGCTAGCTAATATGCTAAAGGATAAAATCTATTTGAAGAAATATGTGCATATTTCTTCTCCTGAGGTGTATGGCCATTGTGAAGGGAATGTTACAGAAGAGGCTCCTGTTAATCCGAGTACTCCTTATGCTGCATCAAAAGCTGCAGGAGATCTTTCCTTATTTACCTTTGCTAAAAATTGCCATTTTCCCCTTGTGATGGTGAGAGCGACAAATGTGTATGGTTCTCATCAACAGCTTTTTAAAATTATTCCGCGGACTATCATTTATCTCAAGCAAGGTAAAAAAATTCAGTTGCACGGGGGAGGCGTCGCTGTAAAATCTTATATCCACATTAGGGATGTATCTTGCGGGGAAAGATTAATTATGGAAAAGGGGAAGATAGGGGAAATTTACCATCTCTCCCCCTCAAAGGGAGTTTCTGTAAAAGAAGTGGTAGAAACGATTTGTTGTGAATTAGGGCTTAAGTTTGAGGATTGCACAGAGGCTGTATCTGAGAGATTGGGGCAGGATAAAGCCTATGTGATCGATTCTACAAAAGCGACTAAGCAGCTTAGCTGGACCCCGAAAATCTCTTTAATCGAGGGAATTAGGCAAGCCATTTGCCATATTAATGCACATTTTTCTGATATTCAGAAAGAGCCACTTGAATACATTCACAAGGCATAAAATGGAAATAAACTTACTCGAAAATTATCCTAAAGCGATGCGCAATGTTAAAGAGAGAGGCGCAACGAAAACCGAGGAAGATAGAAAAATTGCCAGGCAATTTGGAAGAGAATTTTTTGATGGAGAGAGGAAACATGGATATGGGGGATTTAATTATCATCCAAAATTCTGGACCCCTGTTGTTCCTGCATTTCAGAAAAAATATGCATTGACTTCTGAGTCATCTCTATTAGACGTAGGATGTGCCAAGGGTTTTATGTTGCATGATTTCAAAGAAGCTATTCCCGGCATGAGGCTTCGGGGGATAGATATTTCGTCTTATGCAATCGAAAATGCAATGCCTTCGATGCAACCTTTTCTTCAGGTAGGGAATGTGATTGAACTTCCTTTTGAGGATCGCAGTTTTGACCTTGTGATTGCGATCAACACGATTCACAATTTAGAGCAAAAAGAGCTGATCAGGGCATTACAAGAAATTCAGAGGGTCAGTCGAGGTCATAGTTTTATCACAGTAGATGCCTATCATACGGCTGAGGAAAAAGAGCTGATGTTAGATTGGAATTTAACAGCTAAAACAATCCTCCATGTAGAAGAGTGGAAGTCTCTTTTTCAAGATATTGGATATACAGGAGATTACTATTGGTTTATTCCTTGATGCAACAAGGCCCTTGTGAGGGGGTCCTGAAATGGATTGTATCTAATTGGAGTCATTAGATAAAGTTGATTTTAAACTTTCAAATAGCCCTGAAAGGCTAAGAACCGAGGAATGAGGTATAGAAAATGCATGTGCTTGTTGCAGGGGGCGCTGGATACGTAGGATCAAAACTGGTTCCAGAGCTCTTAAAGAGGGGATATGAGGTCACTGTTTTTGACTTATATCTTTATGGAAAGGTTTTAGAGAAACACCCTCACTTAACAGAGGTTAAGGGAGATGTTCGAAATTTAGCTATGGTGGAAAGGGCATTATTGGGAGTCAATGCAGTCATTCATCTTGCTTGTATATCAAATGACCCCAGTTTTGAACTAAATCCTCAACTTGGGAAAGAGATTAATTTGGAGGCGTTTAAACCCTTTGTCCTTGCTGCTAAAGAAGCCGGGGTTGAACGGTTTATTTTTGCATCTTCATCTTCTGTTTATGGAGTCAAACAAATAGAAAATGTCAGTGAAGACATGGCATTAGAACCTTTGACAGACTATTCAAAATTCAAGGCAGAGTGTGAAAAGGTTTTATTAAAATATAAATCCGATGATTTTATTACAACTATTCTTAGACCCGCAACAGTTTGTGGTTATGCTCCACGTCAACGCTTGGATCTTGTAGTAAATATCTTAACGAACTTGGCATACCACACAGGAAAAATTAAAGTGATGGGAGGGGAACAATTGCGTCCCAATATCCACATCAATGATATGGTAAGGGCTTATATTGAAGTTCTGGAAGCCCCTAAAGAACTGATTCAAGGACAGATTTTTAATGTAGGATATGGCAATGAATCTGTCATGAAACTCGGTGAAATTGTAGAGAAAGTGGTTGGGAAAAAACGGCAAGTTGGGATTGCTATAGAACCTACGAATGACCTTCGGTCTTATCATATTTCATCAGGTAAAATTCAATCTGTTCTTGGCTTTACTCCCAAATATACTATTGAGGATGCAGTTGAAGAACTTGTTACGGCATTTGAAGCAGGGCAGCTTCCGAATTCACTCGAAGATAAGCGGTATTTCAATATCAAAATGATGAAGGAGCTCGATCTAAAATGAAGGTACTTGTGACAGGGGGAGCTGGATTTATTGGAAGTCACCTGGTTGAACTTCTTTTAAAACATGGGCATGAAGTCATTGTCTTGGATAACTTAGTGGGAGGTAGACTGCGTAATTTGGCTCACCTTGCGGAAAATCCCTTGCTAACCTTTTTTGAAGGAGATATCCGAAATAGTGAAGTCATAGAGCCTCTTTTTGAGGGGATCGATTGGGTTTTTCATCTAGCCGCCCTTGCGGATATCGTTCCATCTATCGAAATGCCTGAAGCCTATTTTACGGTCAATGTAGATGGAACCTTTAATGTGCTTGAGTGCGCAAGAGCGAAGGGAATTAAGAGATTGATTTATGCTGCCTCTTCTTCTTGCTACGGACTTGCAGAGAGTTTTCCTACTCCAGAAACGGCAGCTATTTCTCCTCAGTATCCTTATGCTTTAACTAAGAGAATGGGAGAAGAACTTGTTCTTCATTGGAACGAAGTTTATCAATTGCCAACTATTTCCCTTAGATTATTCAATGTTTTTGGTCCGAGATCGAGGACAAGTGGTGTTTATGGGGCTGTTTTTGGCGTTTTCTTATCCCAAAAATTGCATGGCAAACCGTTGACGGTCGTGGGTGATGGTACCCAAACACGCGATTTTACCTACGTTTCAGATGTTGCTGAGGCTTTTTATCAAGCTGCATGTTCAAATAGTTCAGGAGAAATTTTCAATGTAGGTAGTGGAGGACACTACAGCATCAATCAACTTGTAGATTACTTGAAGGGAGAGGTGGTCTATATCCCCAAAAGGCCAGGAGAGCCCGATTGCACCTTTGCAGATACACAGAAAATAGAGCGGAGCATAGGATGGAAGGCAAAAGTTTCTTTTGAAGAAGGAGTAAAAAACTTGCTCATGCATATAGGTGATTATCGGGATGCACCTCTTTGGGATAGAGAAAGTATTAAAGAAGCGACAAAAACATGGTTCAAGCATCTACAACAAAAGGAGTCTTTCATATGTTCTTAACCCGGTTACACCAACTAGAAGAGGTAGTAGAAAAGACTAGCTATGTTGCAGAGGAAAAGTTAGGAAGTGATGAAGCGGGAAAGTGGATCTGTGATGCTCTTCGTATGACTCAGAAACGGGGAGGGACTTGCTATATAGTAGGAAATGGAGGAAGTGCGGGGATTGCTTCTCATATTGCGAATGACTTTTTAAAAACTCTTGGATTGCGGAGTCTTACCTTAACTGATTCGAATCTTTTGACCTGTATTGGAAATGATCTGGGGTATGAAAATGTGTATAGTATGCCTTTAAATGTCCTTATGAAGTCCGAAGATATGCTGATTGCAATCAGCAGTTCTGGGCAATCTCTTAATATTATCAAGGCGGCACAGATAGCTAAGGACAAGGGGGCTAAGGTGATTACTTTAAGTGGATTTTTAGAAAGTAATCCTCTTCGTTCTCTCGGAGATCTCAATATTTGGCTTGATTCAGATCAATATGGCCTCGTAGAAGTGGGCCATTTTTTTATACTGCATACGATTGTTGATCAGTATAAGTCATTCGTTATCGAAAAATTAAGGGAACTTCAATGCACGTTAAAATAAAATCACTGAACGAAATTCAAAAATTGGCAGATGAATCGCGCGCTCAAGGAAAATCTGTGGTGCAATGTCACGGCGTATTTGATTTACTTCATCCAGGACATATCCGTCATTTTAAAGAAGCGAAAAAACGGGGAGATGTCCTTATTGTGACGATCACCCCCGACCGATTTGTCAATAAGGGGCCTGGGCGTCCCGCGTTTACAGAAAGGTTGCGCCTTGAGAGTTTGGCTGCCTTGGAGTCGATAGATTATGTTGTTTTGAATGATTCCCCTACAGCTGTTGGGGCGATCTATTCAGTTAAACCCAATATTTATGTTAAGGGAAGTGATTATAAAAATGCTGAGGATGATATTACGGGGAAAATTACCGATGAGTCAGAAGCTGTAAAAGCGGTAGGGGGGGCAGTCCATTTTACAGATGATATTGTATTTTCTTCTTCTCAATTAATTAATCAATTCATCGATCCAATTTCTCCCGAAATTGATGAATTTATGTCTCAATTAAAAAAAGAATATTCTGTTTCTCAGCTTTTAGATGCTATTGAGGGGCTTTCGTCTCTTAAGGTAGGGGTGATTGGAGATGCCATCATTGATGAATATCAATATGTAGAACCTCTTGGCCAGTCGGGGAAGGGATTACATATGGCAGCTGTGTGCAAGGAGGAGGAAATTTTTCTTGGGGGAGCCTTGATTGTGGCAAGGCATCTTGCGGCTTTTACGCCGCAGGTAACCCTTTTTACAGCAATTGGATTTGACTGTCCTTATCGCCCAATTATTGAAGGAGAACTTGATTCGACAATAAAAAGATATTTTGTTGAAACAACTCTCCCTCAAACGCTGGTAAAAAAACGGTATGTTTTAAGAGATGGATTGTATTTATCAAAATTATTTGAAACGTACTCAAGTAATGAACCCCTTTTGAATACTCAAGTTAAGAGGGATCTTCTTTCTGAAATAAAAGACAGAGTAACTGATTTTGATTTATTGCTTGTTGCCGATTTTGGAAATGGGTTGATATGTCCGCATATGGCAGAGGAAATTTCTCAGATGGAGACGTTTCTCTCTTTAAATACGCAGATTAATAGTGGTAATCGAGGGTATCACGTGATTACAAGATATAGTCGAGCCGATTTTATTTCGCTCAATGAACCAGAAATTCGACTTGCTGCTCATGATAAGCTCCATCCGATTGAAAATATTATTAAAAATATACACCACAAGCTTAAACATCCGAAAATAGCGGTAACTCATGGAGTCAAGGGAGTGACTGGGTTTGATGGATCTCGGATGAATAAGGTGCCCGCTTTTGCTTCTCGGGCCGTAGATCGAGTGGGGGCGGGAGATACTTTTTTTGCATTGGCTAGTCTATGTGCAGCTAAAGGGTATCCGCTTCACTTGGCAAGCTTTATAGGGTCATTAGCAGCAGCTCTTGATGTTCAGATTGTCGGAAATCGAGAGGCTATAGACAAAGTTTCTTTATGTAAATTTGTCTCCCGCCTCTTTAAGTGATAAGGGGTCTGGGGCTCTCGATTCCAATATTTTTTATCCTATGTCCATGGCATGTCACTTTTTTTAGAAATGAAAAGAGATCCTTCTTTATAACTGATAGGCATTCCCTCAAAGTTTTTAACCCGCTGCCACCCTGATTTTTGGGTAAAAATATTGACTCCCATTTTTTGCAGATGCTCGTAAATTTCTTTTGCCCGTTCGATGGATCCAATTTCAAGTAATGCATCCGTGTGATCCCAGTCTTGGGAGCTGGTTGCTAATAAAATAGTTCCCTCATGACCTTCAACATCCATCTTAATCAGATCTGCTTTTTTAATAATCTCTTTAATATCGATAACAGGGACTTCAAATGTTTCCAGCTCTCCATAGGGAGTTTTACTTCCCATGAGGTGACTGGACGTCGTATTTCCTAGTACGCGTACAAATTGAGCTTTGCCTGATTGATTAGAGACAGCGGCTTGATATGCGGTCACAGTTTTTACATGATTTAAGGCCATATTTTCTTGAAGAATTTGGAAATGATAGGGGTCTGGTTCATATGCGGTGACCTGGAATCCTATTTTTGCAAGCAATAAAGAATGTAATCCTAAATTAGCTCCGATATCGATTACATTCTTATAGGTATTGCGATTAGCCAAGTAAAAGCTGAATAAAATAAGTTCATCTAAACCAAAAAGATCCTTAGAACTAATGGCTCCCATACTGATATTTGGAAATTGGAGTGACTGAATAACGTGCAGGTCTTGATGGGAAAACATGCGCTCAATCGCTTCTTTAGCTGTTGTGTCTAAGACTTTGTAAATATAACTATCTCTTTGATGAAGTTGTTTAATTGATGGTAGTGAATAGATGATATCGCTAATAATACTCATATTTAATTCCTATGTTAAAATATTGTTTCCGCTTCTGCGTAATTTATACATGTTAGTATCCTGTGCAAGAAGATGGACTAATTCTTCCGTTCCCAGACGATCAAAAACAGTACTGAAATTTCTCCCCCCTACAATTTCTTTAGGTTGAGATAAAACCCATTCAAAAGAATCGATCACCTTAGAAATAGGAACACATTCATCTGATGTCAGTTTTTCCTTTGTCTTTTCAAAATTTGGGCCTGCAGATTCCTCTCCGGCATACAGGGTTGTTTGATGAATTTTTGTTTTTACCCATCCTGGACCAATAATAGAAAATTTGACGTCTTTGATTTCTGAGTCGAGAAGTTCACACATTTTGATGAGGGCAATTTTTGAGACGGTATAAGATGAATAATAATCTACTGTATTGTTTGTCCCACCTCCTGCAAAAAAAAGGACCGATTTTTCTACTGAAGAGGGGCTTCTATAAGGTAACAAAAGATGGAGCAATTTTATTTGATTTAGAAAATTAATATGGATTGCATGAATCCATTCATTAATAGAAATTTTTTCAAAAGCCCCTATAGGAGACTGAGTTCCTGCTGCAAAGATTAAAAAATCCCATCTTTTTCCAAGAGAGGCCAGTTCTAAAGCTGCTGTTTCAACAGAGTTACTAGAGCTAAAATCACAGTGAATAAGGGGGATATGCTTCTCTGTCAATTTAAGATAATTCTTTTGTTTAGAATGGTAGGAACCGAGAATATTCCACCCAGCTTTATCCCATTGAAGCGCCATTTCTGTGGCAATATCACTAGTTATCGAAAGAATAATTCCTTTCATCTCTTTTCTTGGGCATAGACATTTGTAAGATTCATCGCGGCAGCCTTTGCTTGAAGGATCTCCTCTTCTGGAAGAGGAGGGGCTAGGCATTCAAGGCTATTACCGAATTTTAAACTTGGCACAATGCGGTGTGCCGGATCAATCTGTAGGCGGCAAACAAGAGGGCCTTCCAATTGCCATAAGGCCTGAAGTTCATTTTCAAGTTTCTCATTTTCATACAAATGGATATAGGGGAGATGAAACGCTGCCGCAAGTAGTTCATAATTAGGAAAGGAGAGACCGCTTGCTTCATCTACTGCAACATACTTACCCTCTAGCCAAACTTCTAAAGTTTGTTTCATGGTAGCATGTCCTGCATTGTCAAAAACAAAAATTTTAATCGGCAAATTGTAACGACTGACTGTTGCAAGCTCTTGGACACACATCATAAGTCCGCCATCTCCAATAAGACATACGATAGGGTTCCCTGTCCCTAAACATGCCCCAATACTAGCAGGAAGAGAGTACCCCATGGGAGTATGATTCCATGCAGAAAAAATACGCTGACCTTCTTTTGTTTCAATGGATTGCATCATCCAGCAAATATTAGCCCCAGTATCGGTTACAAAAATTTCTCCTTCGCTAGCGATGGAAGAAAGGGCCTTAATAAAGACATAGGGATTAAGTAGTCCTGGCTTTTCCTTATCTTCTTTTGTGCATACAGGATAGGTTGCTTTCCAAGACTGAATAAGATCTCTCCACTCTGTAAATCGAGAGGGATAAGGAGCTTGGTAGTATAATTCAAATTTTCCAAAAAAATCCTTTAAATCGGCATGAATGGCAAGATCTAAAGCAAAAGGTTTATCTATAAATTTTTGCAGTTCTTCTGTGTCGATATCTACCATGACTTTTTTAGCAGAAGGAGCAAAAAA
Organism: Simkaniaceae bacterium; assembly: GCA_018062315.1. Classification (GTDB taxonomy): domain Bacteria; phylum Chlamydiota; class Chlamydiia; order Chlamydiales; family Simkaniaceae; genus JAGOSM01. Next base: position 12,771 of record JAGOSM010000015.1, read on the forward strand.
TTCTTGTTTGCCCCCTGTAATTTGCTGTGATAAACGAGTCCCCAAAGCAATGACAAGATCAGAATATTGTGCAGCAAAATTACCGGCACGGGGGCCTACAGCGCCTACACATCCCATATTTAGAGGATCTGTAGCAGGTAAAAGATCTGCCCCCCCCCATGTAAAAAGCACAGGAATCTTAAAATAATGAGCCCATCTAATAAAAGGTTGAGCAGCCTGAGCCGCTCTTACCCCAGCTCCTACAATAAGAACGGGTCTTGTGGCCTGGTTAATCATTTCGATAAGGCTCTCAATTTGTTCTGAGGGAATGGGGTAGGATGTATGCGGAGGAGAAAACCCAATCAGAGACGCAGGGTCAATCTCTACGCGTTGTAAGTCATCGGGGAGATCAAGGATGACAGGGCCGGGACGTCCTTCAAAGGCAAGAAAAAGGGCTTTTTCTAATTCATATCGAATCATCAACGGATCTGTAACTAATTTGACGTATTTGCAAATACTGTGAAATACCGCTTCAATATCGACTTCTTGGAAGCCTCGTTGACGCATTTTTTTGGTGGGTTTTAACCGAAAGCGAGCAACTTGTCCTGTGATACAAATCATAGGAATAGAATCAAAATAAGCATTACAGATGCTTGTAGTTAGGTTAGTTGCTCCAGGACCACTAGTTGTCATTGCAACACCGAGCTTGCCACTTGCTCTGAAATACCCATCTGCTGCAGCACCTCCGGATTCTTCATGCTGCATACAAATATGTTCAATGTTTGGGTGATGAAATGTAGAGTCTAAAAGATGAACGACTGCACCACCTGTAACCACAAAATTATGTTCAATTCCTTGACTTGCCAAAAAATTGACAACATAGTCCGATAATTTTATCAAGGTATCTCCTTTAAACGTTAACAAATGGACTTCCAACAAGACTTTCATAGGCGCCGATCAATTCCCTGATGCCTTCATCAAGGGTTTTTACAGGCTTCCATCCTAGGGATTCTAGCTTTGCATTACTGACAACGTAATCTCTCTGATCTGGATCTTTACCGATAGGAGCGCTGTGGATATAAAATTCAGGTAAGTAGTGCTTAATTTTTTCGCAAAGTTCTCTTTTACTGATGTTTGCATCTGAAAGACCCACGTTATACGTTTCTCCTTTCATTTGGTCATAGTGTTCCATTCCAAACAAAAACGTACGTGCGACATCAAAAACGTGAATGTAATTGCGTTTAAAGTGCTCCTCAAAAAGAACGATAAATCGATCGGTGAAAGCTCTGTAAGTGAAGTCATTGACGAGCAGATCGGTGCGCATGCGGGGAGAGACGCCGAAAACAGTAGCTAATCTAAAGCAAACCGCTCTTCCGCTATCTAGGAGGTCTCTTTCCATCTCCACTTTAAGCTTCCCATAGAGGGAAATAGGGTTTAGAGGAGAGTTTTCTGTGCAGAGAGAATCTTTATCTCCGATCCCATATCCACTATTTGTATTCGGGAACAGAATGTGCTGTGCTGATGAGGTTTCTTTGAGAATAAGAGAAACGGCATCGTAGTTGACTGCTTGAGAAAGGAGGGGATTTTTTTTACAAGCAGGAGCTCCTACAATCGCTGCAAGAGGGATAATCACATCGGCTTGTTTGATCAAGGTTTTCATCAAGGCGCTATTAGTTACATCCCCTTTAATAAATTTAAAATGGGGGTTAGAAAAACAGTGAAGGAGAGAGGTTTGCCTATAAAGGAGATTATCTACCACGGTGACGTGGTACCCCTTTTCAAGTAGTAAAAGAGTCAAAACAGAGCCAATATATCCGGCCCCTCCAGTAATTAAAACATGCATGATAAAACCTCTTGTGCATTAGTGTAAGAGCTTTCTGTTCCAATGTCAATGAACTCACTTTGAACAAAATAACCCGTCATTTTTTTATGAGTAAGAGAAGGAAATAAGTCTTCTTCTATGGAAAAAACTGACTTGTCTGGGAAAGAAATGCTTTGAGAAAATAAATATACTCCAGCGCTTACAAAAGGAGATGTTCCTGTTTTTTCATGAAAAGCTTGAATACGCCCCTGATCGATCAAAAGACCTCCATATCTGGAAGGATCTATAGTCTTTCCGTATGCGATAGTTAAGTCAGCACTTTCAGTCATGTGATAGTCTAGCATGTCCTGGTAGGAGAGGGGAGCGATTGTGTCTCCATTGACAACAAAATAATGGGGAGACTTAACAAGTTGCGAAGCGAGTTTAACAGCCCCTCCTGTTCCAAGGGGAGAATCTTCAATAGAATATTCGAGATTAAAAGGAGAATCCTCATAGTAGCGTTCAATCTGGTCGTGTCGATCCCCTAATGCAAGAATAACCCTGTCAATGATTTGAGAATTAAAGAGTTGTTTTAAAAGGAGATCTAAAAAGGGGGTCCCCTTAATAGGAGCTAGTCCTTTAGGACAATGGGGAACTGTTTTTCTTAAACGGGTTCCTAATCCTCCAGCGAGCACGATGGCATCCATCCTTAATCCTTCATATAGATGATTTTTGCTCCCTCTTGCTCAAAGGAGAAATTGACGCGAAGAAGATTAACTGTTTTTTCAATTTGATTGTGGAGTGCTTTAGGTGCTAAGAAGAGTAAAAATCCCCCACCACCCGCACCACATAATTTTCCTCCATAGGCACCTGCAGCAAGACCCCTTGCATATGCTTCATCGATGGAGGGGTTAGAAATTTTTCCTGAAAGCTGCCTTTTCAGCTGCCATCCTTTATCTAAAAGGTGACCAAACGATTCTATAAGGCACTTGGGTGAAGTTTCAGAAAGAAGCTCTTCTGCTTCAAAGACCATATCGTACATATGTTGTAGATAAAGGTCATTATTGAAGTTTCTCGTTTTCTCCATTTGCTCATCTAGAATATCACTTGCAAAACGGGTCATCCCTGTAAAAAATACAAGCATAGATTCTTCAAGAAGGGCTTTTTTTTCTCGATGAATAATTACGGGACGCACGAGAACACGGTCTTTGCTAAATTCGATGATATTGAGTCCCCCAAATGCTGCATGAAACTGATCTTGAGACCCTACATTTTCTCCGATCTGTTTTTGTTCAATATAGAGAGCTTGTTCTGCAAGAGATTGGGAAGAAATGACTTTGCCTTGAAGTGCAGAGAGAGCTTTTAAAAATCCAACAGTAAATGAAGAAGAAGACCCGAGTCCTGTTTTAGCTGGAAGATCTGAAAAAATATGGATATCTAGATTGGCATCTAGACCACTTGCTCGAAGACATTCCCGAATACTGGGATGTTGAATTTCATCGATGGTTTTTACAAGCTCAGTTTTAGAGTAGCCAATCCGAATTTTATGTTCAAAAAATGGACTGATGGTATTTAAACTGACATGGGTGTATTGATTGATCGTCGTGCCGAGGACAGCCCCTTTTTCCCTTAAATAGTAGTCGGGATAATCAGTGCCTCCACCAAAAAAACTGAGCCGTACTGGGGTTCTTGAAACGATTAACATGAGTTTGAAGCTAACAAATTTTTGTATAATGCGCACGAAAATTCGATTTTTAAGTATAGTCAAAGCATGGAATGTAGAGTATGTGATGGCCGTGATTTTCGGCTGGTTGTTGATTTAGGATGTCAGCCTAGGGGAAACCATTTTCTGACAAAGGAAGAGGTGGGGCAGGAGCCCATGTATCCTCTAAGGCTTATTTATTGTAATCAGTGTGCGACGGCGCAGCTTGATTATACTGTCAAAAAAGAGATCGTAAATAACGATCACTCTTATTTGTCTGGGGTGACCCGCTCCTTGAGGGATCACTTTGCTTCTGTTGCAGAAGGGGTAGATAAGGCATTTTTTTCTTTAAGAGCGAAAAAATCAGCCCTTGATATTGGATCAAATGATGGAACAGGGCTTATCCCTTACCAAAAATTAGGATACCGAACCCTTGGGGTAGAGGCGTCTTCTCAACTTGCAAAAATTGCGAATGAACACAATGTAGAGACGCTTCATGCTTTTTTTAACCTTCCCCTTGCGGAATCGTTAGGAGAGTCCTTCGATGTCATCAATGCGGCAGGGGTGTTTTTTCATTTAGAAGAACTTCATTCAGTGACTCAAGGGATTCGGTATCTTTTGAAACCGGATGGAGTCTTTGTGATTCAGGCGATGTACATGAAAAATATTCTTGAAAATCAAGCTTTCGATCAGATTTATCATGAGCATCTTCTGTTTTATACTTTTAAAACTCTGCAGAAACTTTTAAGACGGCATGGATTAGAACTTTTTGATGGGTATATTTCTCCCATTCATGGAGGGTCGATTATCGGTTATGCAGGACACTTGGGATCTCGTCCTCAAACAGAGAGGTTAAAACAACTCATTCAAGAAGAAGAACTTGCTGATACGAATGCATTTGCTACCTACGCCGCTTTTGCAAGCCAACTCCCCAGGATGAAAGAGGAAAACCTTTCATTTCTTGAGATGAAAAAACAAGAGGGCAAGGTGATTTATGGGATGGGAGCTCCTGTGAAGGGAAATACCTTACTCAATTACTTTGGGATTGGAACTCAATATCTGACTTGTCTTGTTGAGAAGAATGCCCTTCGAAAAGGGAGGTTTAGCCCTGGCATGCATGTTCCCATTTTTATGGAAGATGAGGTGCCTCCTCCTGATGTGTACTATGTGCTGGCCTGGAATTTTAAGAAGGAAATTCTCGCAAATAACACCCATCTTTTAAAGCAGGGAGTGGAATTTTATTTCCCTGTTGATCCTGAAAGAAGGTTTGTCACAGTATGAAAATTTTAGTGACGGGAAGTGGAGGATTTTTAGGTCATTTTCTAGTGAAAAGACTTCAAAGTGAAGGACATGAAGTCATCACTTTTTCATCAAAAGAATGTGATTTGACTAAAAGAGAGGGTCTTAACTGTTTTATAGAGACGCCATTTGATCAAATTTACCATCTAGCAGCTTGGACACAGGCAGGCGATTTTTGTCTTCACCATCCTGGAGAACAGTGGATTCAGAATCAATTGATGAATACTCATGTGCTCGATTTTTGGCAAAAGAGACAGCCCCAGGCAAAACTCATTGCAATGGGGACGAGCTGTGGTTATGATCCGACTCTTCCTTTAGAAGAGTCTTATTATTTAGAAGGAAGGCCGATCGAAAGTCTCTTTACCTATGGGATGACAAAACGGATGCTTCTTGTAGGACTTCAATCTTTAGCTAAGCAATATGGTCTCAGATATCTCTATGTGATTCCCTCGACGTTGTATGGCCCTAACTACCACACAGATGGTAGGCAGATGCATTTTATTTTTGATCTCATGCGTAAAATTTTGCGCGGGCAAGAGTATCATGAAAAGGTAACTCTATGGGGTGATGGGTATCAAAAACGGGAAGTTGTCCATGTGGAACAATTTGTCTCTCAGCTTCTTATGATCAACGCAAAAGTTGAAAATACCCTTGTCAATATTGGAGCGGGGGAGGAGTTTTCGATTCGGGAGTTTGCACAACTGATTTGTTATGAAGTGGGATACCCTTTTGAAAAAATTGAATTTGATCTTACGAAATATGTAGGGGCAAAATCGAAAGTGCTCAACACTTCTTTCCTCAAATCACTCCTTACAGATGTTCAAAAAATTCCTCTACAAGAGGGGATTAAGGAAACTCTTACCTGGATGGCAAAATGCACTGCGATGTTGTAATTATTGGAGGGGGGATCGTAGGGCTTGCTACGGCGCTTCAGCTTTTAAAGAATCACCCCCATCTTCAGGTGACGATCCTTGAAAAAGAAAAAGAGGTAGGGCTTCATCAAACAGGGCGTAATAGTGGGGTAATCCATTCGGGCATTTACTATAAACCCGGTTCATTAAAAGCGCAAAACTGTACCAAGGGGCGGGAGCTTTTGTTGCAATTTTTGCAGGAACATCAAATTCCCCACCGGAAATTACACAAGTTAATTGTTGCGACAGAGGATGAGGAGATTCCTAGATTGGAAACTCTCTATGAACGGGGTAGACAAAATGGAATAGGAGATATTTCTCTGATTGGGCAGGAGGAAATCAAAGAATGGGAACCTCATCTTGCTGCGAGGAAAGCGATTCTGCTGCCAAGCTCATACATTGTCGACTATAAAAAAGTGGCGGATTTTTTTGCTGGAGAGATTCAAAAAAGGGGAGGAACACTTCTTTGTGAAGTGCGAGTTCATAAAGTTCAGCAAGACAAGGTGATCACTTCTCAGGGAGAAGTTTTTTTTAAAAAGCTTATTAACTGCGCGGGGTTATATGCTGATCAAATCGCTGCACAAGTTCAGCCTCATGCAAGTCAGATCATCCCTTTTCGAGGAGAATATTACAACCTTTCGCAAAGAGCTGAAAGTTATGTACGGGGACTTATTTATCCGGTCCCTGATCCCAGATATCCTTTTCTCGGGATTCATTTAACTCCCATGATGAAAGGGGGGGTGGAGGCGGGGCCTAATGCAGTGCTTGCCCTTGCAAGAGAAGGGTATTCCTGGAGACAAATTAATATAGCAGAACTTCTTCTTACTGCGCGCTTTCCAGGATTTTGGAAAATGTCTAAACAACATTGGAAAACGGGACTCTATGAAATAGCACGGTCCGCTTCCAAACGCCTTTTTTTAAGAGATCTAAGGAAATTACTGCCGATGATCGAATATAACGATCTCGCTTCTGGAGGAACGGGAGTAAGAGCGCAGGCAATAGATCATACAGGGAAATTACTCGATGATTTTTCGATTGTCCATGTGGAAAATCAGGTACATGTCCTCAACGCCCCCTCTCCTGCAGCCACTTCATCCCTTGCCATTGGAGAAAGTATTATGAATGCATTGTTTGAAGGTTCCAAAATTTAGAATATTTTCCTTGAAGTTCTAAAAGACTAAAATGGCTTCCCTGTTCAACCACGCGGCCTTGATCGAGCACAATAATTTGATCCGCTTTTTTAATGGTAGAAAGGCGATGGGCGATGATGATCAGGGTTTTCTTGTGGTGGAATTCATTGATAGAATCTTGAATGATGCGCTCAGATTCTGAATCTAAATTACTTGTCGCTTCATCTAGAATGAGAATTTCAGGATCTCTAAGGAGGGTGCGTGCGAGCGCAATTCGTTGTTTTTCGCCTCCTGAAAGAGTATATCCCTTTTCTCCAACAAGGGTATTATAACCTTCTTTAAGAGCTGTAATAAAGGAATGGGCTCCTGCTTGTTTAGCTGCAGAAATAATTTCTTCAGGAGAAGCTTCTAGTTTTCCATAACGGATGTTATCTGCAATCGAGCTGTTAAAAATAAAGACATCTTGCGAAACGATGCCGAGGTGTGATCTCCACGAGTCATTGGCATAGGTTTGTATATTTATCCCATCGATTAAAATTTGGCCTGTACTGGGGGCATAAAGCCCCGTTAATAGGTCAATAAGAGTTGATTTCCCAGCGCCAGAGTGACCTACAATAGCTACAATATTGGACTTTTCGATACAAAAAGAAATGTCTTTTAAAATGGGTTGTTCTGTATGGGGGTAGGTGAATGAGAGGTGGTTAAAGACTATAGAGTGATTGAAGTGAGTAAAAGGGAGCCCTGCTGTAGAGCGGAAAGATTTGCCTTGTGTATTGAGGAGTTGATTTAATAATAAACAGTCCCCCCTACCAGAAGAAAAGGAAAGGATATTGCTATTGATCATAGGCAGGCGTGTAGCTAGACGGTAAGTAATTGCCATAAAAGCAGTGATAACAGAAAGGGTGGATTGGTGTGTAGATTGCAATATAAAGTAGGAGATAATCAGTAAAGATCCAACAAGAAGAATGCTTAAGATCTCATTCATCGAAATGGCTGCATTAGTCCAGCGCGAGATGGTTTGAGCGCAAGAAGCGATTTGCTCAAGATTGGTTTTGGATCTTTTTAGGGCTTCATCTTGTCGATTAAAAGTAAAAATAGTGCGAATGCCATGGAGATTTTCAGTTGTCTGAGAAAGGAAATCTTGGATAGCAAGAGAGGCTTGAGTAGACTCGGCACGGATAACTCGTGTAAAAAATTTTTGTATATATAAAATAGCGCCTGCAGAAAGAAGCGTAATTAGAGTGAGAGGAAAAGAGATAGTGGTCATGAGGATAAAATAGGTGAGTATGATGCAAATATTAAGAATCAGTTCTTTAATGGTTGTCAGGTAAGATTGAAAAATCGTTGCTGGGATACGAGTTAAGTTGGTGAGTTCTCCCACTTTATACCGATTGATTGTAGCAAAATCAAAGTCGAAAATAGTTTTATATAATTTAAATTGGGCCTTAGTTTGCATGTTTAAGGCGAGGTTTGTAGCTATTTGAGAATTTATATAGGATAGGAGACTTTTGATGGATTGTATTACGATGGCGCCAATAATGAGCAGTGAAAATAGAGATTCAGTTTTTAATTCATGAATAAAGGGGATATGACTGAAAAAGGGAATAGACAGAGGCGTGGCATTTGAGATGACAGTAAAGGAGAGCATCAATAATCCAAATGCGCCTCCCTCAGCGAGAGCAGAAATGAAACTCATGAGTACAATCAAAATAATACGGGGGACAAAGCAGTTTTTTTCTCCAAGAAATAAAGCAGTGACATGGGGGGAATTAAAAAAAAGAAAACGAGAGAAGAACTGTTTCATAAAGTAATTAAGATACGTGTTGCTTGCCTTTCTTCAAGCAATTTAATAGCTTGGTTGATTTCCATAAGAGGAAATTCATGTGAAATAAGGGGCTTGACCGAGATATTTTGTTTGGTAAAGGCTTCCATAAGTTGAGGAATGTCTTTATCGGGTTGAATGCCCCCACCCCAAGTTCCAATCAACTTTTTCCCTAGAATAAAATCAAAAGGGTCAAGCTCAATACAGCTTCCTCGAGGAAGATTACCTGCAATCACAGCAATTCCTGATGAGGGTTTAACAAGAGAAAACGCTTTTTCCATAGCGGATTTCACTCCTGCTGACTCAATCGCATAATCTAAACAGTTAGTGTAGGCGGATAGGTTTTTTTCGTCTCGAGTAGAAATACATTCCGTAGCGCCAAGTTGTTTTGCAAGATCAAGTTTAGCTTCCTCAATGTCGATAGCGATAATTGGATGGAGGTTAAAGGCTTTAGCTGCAAGAAGAGCGCTCAGGCCAATCCCTCCCATCCCTAAAATGGCAATACTTTTTCCTGGGGAAACCTTAAGGTCGTTCATCAGAATACCTGCGCCTGTAGGAATGGCGCATCCAAAGAGAGCGGCTTCATCTAAAGGTATAGAAAAGGGGATACGAATAAGTCGATTTTCTGAGATCACAGCATATTCAGAAAAAGTGCTTATCGCTCCAGAATTGACTATTTCTCCCTGGCATAAATATTTTGTTGAAGCAACTTCATGTCCCTCTCCTTTGATCCAAGTAAGAATCACGTGATCGCCTACTTTTACTTTGGAAACATTGGACCCAAGTTTGACAACTGTGCCAGAACCTTCGTGTCCAAGGGTATGAGGTAAATAGCTGTCCGTCCCTTTAAATCCTTTAATTTCATTAAGTTGAGATCTGCAGAGACCGCTAAAAGCTAATTTAACTAAAACTTGACCTTGTTTTAATTCAGGTACCATAAGCTGGCAAAGATCAAGAGGCGCATTCAATTTTCTAAGTACAGCGGCTTTAGTTTCTTGCATGAGGCCAGCATGAAAAAATTGAGGATATTTGTCAATTCCTCCTTTCATGATCTTCCGCGAATACAGGACTACTTAATCTTAGATAACTCAAGTTGCTAGTTAAATTTTTCCATCCGCCTTCAAACGGATGGAAAAATTTAACTAGCAACTTGAGTTGGGTAGGAGATGGGCAACTTTATGAGCAGTTGCGGAGATAGGTGTAATTAATATAAATAAGGTAATATTGTTGTAACCTCGCATTCAAACTCTATCGGGATAGCTAGTATGTCAGTCAATAAATAGGGAACAGCCTCATTTCCATAATCAGGGTGAACGCGCCGGTCTGTATTACAATCGTAACAAATATATCCTATCTCTTCTATTTGGCGAATCGTGTCTGGCTCCCAATGACCCTTCTGATACCCATATTCAAAAATTACAAGGGGTCTCTGCATTAATAATACGTTCCTAGCGCCTCGAATAACAGCATGTTCATGGCCTTCTGTATCTATTTTGATAAAACGAACAGGAGGGAGCTTCTGATTTTCAAGAATATCATCGACCTTCTCTGTAAGCACTGTTACAATGCTTGTATTACCGGGCATTCTTTCTTCATTCCAGTGCGCTTGTTCAACTGTACAAGACTGAGGATCTGTGTCATTAGGGTAAATCTTCATATAAAGAACGCTATTTGTGGTATCAGAAATTGCGCGATTCTTAGGAATTATATTCGTAATGCCTAACGTAGATAACTGATTCAACAGATGTTCATAGATGGGAGGGCTTGCTTCATATGCAAATACTAGACCATCATGACCAACGAGGTTACTATAAAATCGTGAAAAAATACCTTTATGAGCTCCAAGATCGAGGACAAAATCCCCCTGGTTGACCCAATAGGCTGTAATCAAAGCCCTATGAAGTTCGGGACCTCCCCCTGCCTGTGAAAAAGCTAAATGAGTTCGTTGTTTTGCTAGATTTGCTTTTTCTATAAGTTCTTGATTAGCGTAGGCAGAAGAAGCTAATATCAAAAGTGAACTGATAAATATTTGTCTCCATAACGACATTGATTGCCTCTTAAATTATATGTTTTTCATACTCAAAGCTGCAAAAGTTGGATCTTTTGAAGCAAGTATTTACGGGCCCTTGAACGAAGGCTATACTTTCATTTTTAAAAAAGCAATAAATTGTTTGAGGTAAGTGATCTCCTGCTTTTACTTTGGAAACGTTGGCTCCGAGGTTGACAACTGTGTCAGAATCTTCGTGCCTAAGGGTATGAGGTAAATAACTATCCGCTCCTTTAAGTTATTTAATTTTATTATGAAACCTTTAGAGACCGCGACGAAGGCGAATTATCTGAGCCCATGCCCGCTCTTTATCCTGTTTAGAGAGAGGTATTTTTTCCATCGAATGGAAAAGTATTTTTGAATGAAGGGTATAAAAAAATGCCAGTATTGCGGTTTAAAACAAATAGCCCTAAGGTTTGGACGAGTGTGAGAATGTAGCAGCCACGATTTTTTAAATAGAGGAAGTAGAGAACGGAATTCTTTTTTACTGAAAAGTTTTAGGACATTAAAATGAAATTCATTTTGAATAGTTTGATTAGAGGTTAGTTGCTGACTGTAACCTTTTTGAGTAATTCTCCATATAGATAATTCTTCGGGGATATATCCAATGCCTGTATTTAAAGCAATTGCATGATTTAAAAACCAATCACAAAAAGGGCCAAGAGAATCTTGAAACCCTCCATATTTTAATAATAGTTCTCTTTTCATAATGGAAGTATGTCCTGGAATCCAAAAAGTAGTCGTTCGAAATACTCTCATAATTTCTGCTGCTGAAAAAACGGTGGGTTTGTGTATGTTTTCGATCAGGCGGGTCGTGTAGATTTGATCGATTGATTTATCGGGATATCCGTCATAGATGAGAGCGCAGTCAGAACAGCAAATCCCAATTTCCGGATGATTGAGTAGCATGGCTATTGTTTTGTCAATAAAATTAGGCAATATTCGATCGTCGGCGCCTAGCCCAGTAAGATAAATGCCTTGAGCAGCTTGAGCGGCAATATTTATTGAATGTACTGTGCCGGCATTTTTTTTGTTTTTTATGAATTTAAATCGACTATCTAAAAAAGCAAATTTTTCAAGAATGGAAATACTATTATCTGTAGAAGCATCATCTACGATGATAAATTCGTCATTTAGAGCCATTTGTGATAATATGGAGGAAATACGGTCTTCTAAAAATCTTCCATGATTATAATTGGCCATAATTACAGAAAGGCGTATAGAAGGCATTGAAATTTTCCTTATTTTTAGTTGTGGTTATTTGGGTATTGTCTCCATCGAATAGAGAGATAGTAGTGCGTCCAGGCATCCAGAATGAAGTCGTATGAATTTGATCAACTGATTTATCGGAATGGCTAGGGAGTAGAGTCATTGTTCTCCTGTCTTGGACAGAATGATCCTTCTCAAAGGGGGTTGTAATTGTCTGAGGGCTGTAGCGGTTGTTGCATACATGAACTCAGAATGAAAAATAGGCAGTTATCTGTCAAATGGTTTATAGTCGTGGGATGATCTTGTAGTTGCTAGTCATATTGAAAAAGGAAAAAATAATTTTGCTTTGCGAGAGCAACATTTTTTTTATCTATAGAGTGCTTGCAAAGCTCTATAGCTCGGATTTGTTACCATGCACACCGAAATGAAGAAAACATAAGAGAAGAATTCTTCTCTTGCCATTTTTCAATAATTTAAACATAATCCGCAGCGATCGGGAGAGAGCTAAATGGATCTAGGAATAACTGGAAAAATTGTCATGATTACTGCCTCTGGAAGGGGGCTTGGACGGGCTATTGCCAAAAAATTTGCAGTGGAAGGAGCCCGCGTCATTATCAATTCGCGCTCTGAATCTGATCTGAAGGAATTATTGAACGAATTGAGTGAGATATCAGTAGGGCATTCTATGTTTTGTTCTGACCTCACCACACCAGGAGCGCCTGAAGACCTCTGTGATTTCCTTAAGGGGCAAAACCTTAATCCAGATATTTTAGTTCATAACCTGGGAGGGAATTTAGGAATTACAGACCCCTTTTGTCCTGTCTCTGATTGGCATAAAGTCATGAGGGTAAATCTCGATGTCCAAATAACTATCAATAACGCATTAATCCCATACATGATAAAAAATAAATGGGGCAGAGTATGTCATGTCTCTTCTGTTTCTGCTTTGGAAAATCATGGTCCACCTACTTACTGTGCCGCGAAAGCTGCGCTTACGGCCTATGTCCGTAGTTTTGGAAGGTATGTAGCCAAGCATGGGGTCGTTCTTTCTTCGATTCTCCCAGGGGCTGTATTAACTCAAGATGGGTATTGGGATGAAGCTCAGAAAAACAGGCCGGAACATGTAGAGAAATATTTAAGAGAAAGGATGGCGATCCAACGATTTGGATCACCTGAAGAAATTGCGGATGTGGTGACATTTCTTTGCTCTGCTTCTTCTTCTTTTTGCGTAGGAAGTTCTTTTGTAATTGATGGAGGGCAGGGACGATCTTTTTATCTACAAGACTCATAACGGTGCATTGGCCTATTGACGAGCATCCCCTTTCATTAGGTAATCTCATGATTTTAAGGCAAGAGCTGGAAATTCTGGCTGCGATGAGAGGTTCAAGTGGTATTTCTATTTTTTTTACAAAACCCCCTATTTCACTGCCTTCCTATATTAAAGAATCCTTATTAAGCGAAGTCTCCTTTGAGTATGAAATTGTAGATACGCTTCCGACATCTACTGAGTGGCCTCCTAAAATATCTGATATTTTATCATGGCCATACTCATCTTTTCGAAGGCTGTCCCTTCTTTGTCAAATTACCGGTATCCGACCCAATCTGAGGTGGCCTGAATTTGTACGAAAAAAAATTGAATTGATTTTGGCCTCCCTGCGCAAGCCAGTTTTTGCCATTCATCTCAAAAGACAAGGAAAAGGGGCAGAAGAAAGTGATGCAACTCTAGTGAATTGGGAAACATTCTTGAGAAGCCACTCTGATGACCTCTTTCTTCTTCTAGGTCATGATGAATTGCCATTGCACTTTTCTCTTCTGCCAAATGTAGTGCTTGCAACTTCTTTGGGGCTTACTTTGTCTGAGCAACTCGCGACCGCCGCTTGTTGTGATGGATTTATGGGCATGGCTAGCGGAATATGTACGGGAGCTTTTTTTAGTTCTGTTCCCTATGTTGTTTTTAAGCACCCTCTTCATCATCCCGAAGAAATGAGGATTGAAATAGGCAACTCAGAACAATTGCCGTTTGCAGGACAGAATCAAAAAATATGGCGAAAAATAGATTCTTTTGAAAATCTGAATCAGGCTTTTCAGCTGATTAAAGGACTTAAAACACCATGAATGTGCTTTTTTGTGGGGCTGCACGGGGCCTTGGGCGTAGTATTTCACACAAATTTCATGAAGCGGGATGGAACCTCATTATCCTCGATATTGCTTGCCCAGAAGAACCCAACGATCCACATACCTTTTTTTATTCTTGTGATGCGTCTGATTTTACGGCGACTGAAAAATGTCTTCAGGAAATCATGAATAAATTTCACTCGATTGATGCTCTTGTTAACTGCATCCGCTACCGCAAAAAAATAGGAGAAGAACTCCATTTTACAGAGGAATGGAAAAATACGATTGATACCAGCCTTCATAGCTATTTTCATATTTCGTCAATTCTTTGCCATCTGGTAAAGCAGGCTCATCAAACATGTAGCATTGTGAATATTTCCTCGGTGACTTCTGAACTTGTGACAACTAAAGAATCGATTGGCTATCATGTTTCAAAGGCAGCTATCAATCAAATGACTCGCTATTTCGCTCTGCAATATGGCCCGGATGGGATTCGTGCGAATGCGATTTTACCTGGCCTTATTAGTAATGAGGCTTCTGAAAAAAGCTCTGCAGCTCAAGAAGCCTCTCTTTATTCGAAATATGCGCAGTATGTGCCATTACGCCGTAGTGGCGCTCCACAGGAAGTTGCGAGTCTTGTTTTCTTTCTGGCGAGTAAAGAAGCTTCCTTTATTACCGGTCAGACGATTGTGATAGATGGAGGTTTAAGCATTTGTGAACATTTAGGGATGGTGACGGTATGACTTCGCCAAGTGGCTTAATGCTCGGAGGAAATATTTTTGGTCATTTTACAGACTTTGATCAAACACAGAGGATCATCAACGGGGCTCGGGAATTTAATATTAAAGCGATTGATACTGCAGATGTGTATTCCGAAGGACTTTCAGAGAAATTGATTGGACAATGCCTAAAAAATGACCGGGCTGACTGGTTCGTGGCTTCAAAAGTGGGACTTAAATCGCATGAATCTCCTGCTGGGTTAGGGAAAAAAGATAATATCTTTAACAAGGCAGAAGGAAGCTTAAGAAGACTACAAACTGACTATCTTGATCTTTATCAAATGCATCATTTTGATCCCATAACTCCTCTTGAGGAAACTATAGAGGCCTTTCAGCAACTCATCGAACAAGGAAAGATTCGCGCTGCAGGCATCTCTAACTATGAGATTTCACAGCTTCAAAAACTTAAAGGATATTCCCCTCATTGCTTTGGATTTCATCAGGCGTCCTTGAATATTGCAAGTGCTTCTGTTTCCAAGGAGAAAATAAAGGTCTGTGGGGAGCAAGGGATTAAAATCATTGCCTATGGAGCTTTAGTAAGAGGGCTGTTTCATGAAAAATATCTAGAAGGGATTATTCCTGAGGGCTCTCGCGCTACTGTTAGTCAGTCCATTAAAAAGGATTTATCTGAAAATTTTTTATATAAACTTCAGCAAACAGCCGTTATTGCTAAAAAATATCACACTTCTTTGCTGAGTATTGCCCTAAATTCACTTAAAAAATCATCGTCTGTAGAGTGGACTATTGTTGGGTGTAGAGATGAAATGCAATTAAGAAACTGCTTTCAGGGATGGTTGCAAGAAATCGCCACTTCTTGTCTTGAGGAAGTGGCCCTTATTTGGGAGGGATTTACTTTTTGAACAGAGCTACACTCTCAGTTATTATTCCCAATTATAATCACGGTAGATATTTACGAGAATTACTTCTTTCGCTCTTAACGCAATCAAGACTTCCCGATGAAATTATTGTCGTTGATGATGGATCTACAGATGACAGCGTCTCTGTTATAGAGGCAATAGCTGAGCAAAATCAATGTATTAAATTGCATCGAAACCCTAAAAACCTAGGGGTAGTAGCTACGCTTAATCGCGCTATTGATTTAGCATCGGGAGACTACCTAACCTTTCCTTCTGCAGATAATTTTGTACTGCCAGGGATGTATGAAAAATCGATGGCCATTTTAGAACAATTTCCTGCAGCGGGGCTCTGTTGCTCAGATCCCGTTATCTATAATGATATTACGGCTGACATTCACGCTAGTAGCTTAGATCTTAGCAAAGAGGCTTCATTTTTTTCAGCGGCTGAGGTACTTCAGCTTACGCGGAAAAAAGGGTTTTGTGCAGGGAATATATGTCATACGACAGTAGTCAAGAAGGACGCTATGAGAGAGGTTGCTGCGGATGGCAACTATTATCTACCCGAACTTAAGTGGCATTGCGATTTTTTTGCCATTAATGCCATCGCTTTTCGACATGGCATGTGCTATATCCCAGAAAAACTGGCTATGTTTAGATGGGTGCCTACTTCCTATTCTCAAAAGAAACATCCTTGGAAGGTTGTTAGGGGAGTCTATCATACCATGATTGACGTTCTTAATAGACCACAGTATGCTGCAATCAAGCCTGCTTTTAAAAAATCTACGGTTCTTGCAGAGTTTTCTTACTCGATGCTTTCTGTTTTAGTAGTGAATCCTTTATTTTATGAATTTTTGGTTCCTTCTTATCTTAAAAGGGCTCTTCACGCATCATGGTCGAGTTTTGTTTCCTTTTTAAGAGTTCGAGTAGCCAGGATCCCTATTGCTAAAAAAATATTCCGGCTCCTTAAAAAGTTTTTTTGCAAATCCTAACTGCTATTTTAGGTGGGGTTTAATGAGGGAGGCAAGCTTCATCATGTCCACAGGGGTAGGGGAGCCAAAAACTTTTGCAAGTTTGTCGTCGGGAACGATAAGGCGGCCATTATTCGGATCCTGTAACTTG
>JAGOSM010000064.1 GCA_018062315.1 Simkaniaceae bacterium
AAAATGACGGGAAAAACGATTTGAAGGATATAACGATATGAATGATAAAGAAGAAATAAGCTAAACGAACCAGCTCATTCTTATCATTCCTATCGTTCATATCCTTCAAATCGTTCTTATCGTTTTTATTTAAATTATTTTTGTTGTGTACAAAGGGGTACAAACTCAATGAATTACAATTTCCTGATTTTTTAGAGAAAGTTTTTGTGGGTGTTCCCCTCGAAGGATAGCAGAGGAGAGGGGATTGATCACCTCTTTTTGGATAAGCCGTTTCAAAGGTCTTGCACCAAAAACAGGGTCATATCCTTTCTCTGCTAAATAATCAGCAACCGCAGTATCCCAGGAAAGCTTACCGCCCATCCGTTCATTTAGAATATTGAGTTGGAGGGTTACTATATGGGCAATATCTTCCCCTTTGAGTGGGGAGAAAATCAGAATATCGTCAATTCGATTGATGAACTCGGGGCGGAAATGTTTGGCAAGGTCTGCTTCTTTGAGATTAGAAGTCATGATAAACAGGGCATGTTTACAGCTGACGGTTCTCCCTTTGCTATCCGTAATCCTTCCATCATCAAAAACTTGGAGTAGGATGTTGAACACATCGTGATGAGCTTTTTCTACTTCGTCTAGAAGAACGACCGAATAAGGGTGAGTTCTCAAAGCTTCTGTCAGTTGACCTCCCTCTTCGTACCCTACATAACCTGGAGGGGATCCGATGAGCTTAGCAATGCTGTGTTGCTCCATATATTCAGACATATCGAGCCTGACCATCGCTTCTTCTTTATCGAAAAGTTCTGCAGCAAGAGCTTTGGCAAGTTCTGTTTTTCCAACTCCGGTAGGCCCCAGGAAAAGAAAAGCACCAAGGGGTCTATTGGGATCAGAAAGGCCTGCTCGAGATCGTCGAATGGCTTCAGAAACGGCTTTAATGGCCTGAGGCTGTCCAATGACGCGGTGCCCTAAAGTTTCTTCTAGGTGGAGGAAGCGAGAGGTTTCTGTTTCCATCATTTTGTTTACAGGAATCCCTGTCCACTTAGCAACCACATCGGCAATGAGATTGTCATCCACTTCTTCTTGAAGGAGGCGATGGGGAAGGGCTTCGAGGGCTTTTTGTGCTTCCTCAATTTTTTTAGTGCAGTCGGGAATGTCTTTGTATCTGAGCTCGGCCACTTTTTGATATTCTAATTTCCGATCTGCTTCTTCTTCTCTAAACCGAAGTTGCTCTAGCTCTTTTTTCTTTTCTTTAAGGGAAGCGATAAGCCCTTTTTCTTCTTTCCATCTCTCTGTTAAAACGGCGAGTTCTTCTTTGAGGGAAGCCACTTTTTTCTCTAAGGCTGGATCTCCCTTATTATTCTCTAGCTCAACCCGGTATCGAGATAGTTCCCTTTCTTTCGTGTCGATAGGAAGGGGAAGAGAGCCTATTTGAGTTCGAATGAGACTTGCGGCTTCATCAATCAGATCAATGGCTTTATCGGGGAGTTGTCGATCTGAAATGTAGCGAGCAGAAAGGGTGGCTGCAGCGCGGAGGGCTTTCTCTGTGATACGCACTCCATGATAGGTTTCATAACGCTCTCGTAATCCCCTTAAGATCGCAATCGTATTTTCAATAGAAGGCTCTTCAACAAGGACCGGTTGGAAGCGTCTTTCTAGAGCGGCATCCTTTTCGATATATTTCTTATATTCATTCAGGGTGGTGGCTCCAATGCAGTGGAGAGTTCCTCTTGCAAGAGCCGGTTTGAGAAGGTTAGCCGCATCTAGAGCTCCTTCTGTAGCCCCTGCTCCCACAAGAGTATGAACTTCATCGATAAAGAGGATAATTTCCCCCTCTTTTTGTTCAATTTCTTCGAGAATCGATTTTAACCGTTCTTCAAATTCGCCGCGGAATTTCGTTCCTGCAATGAGACTTCCCATATCGAGGACGACGAGTTGTTTGTTTTGAAGTGCATCTGGAACATCATTTTGGATAATACGTTGAGCCAGCCCCTCCGCAATGGCAGTTTTCCCGACACCAGGTTCTCCAATGAGGATGGGGTTATTTTTGCGCCTACGCGCAAGAACCTGAATGGTGCGTCGAATTTCTTCATCACGACCAATCACAGGATCGAGTTTCCCTTCTTTTGCAAGGGCTGTTAAGTTTTTACAATATTTTTCAAGGGCTTTAAGGTTATCTTCTCCGGTGGGGGAATCCATTTTTCGACCTCCTCGAATTTCTTTGATTTTTTCTTTGGCTTGATTGAGAGGAATATACTTGGATAGAAACCCTTTTACGAACGCGAGAAAAAAATGATCACTGCTGATGTAGCTATCATTGAATTCTGTCGCCCATTTTTCTGCATCGGTCACAAGGTCTCGAAGTTCGGGACTCATGGAGGGCTGTCCTTTCCCCTCGAAAGTGGGTAGGTGGTCCAGTTTTCCTTGTGCAGCTTGAATTAATTCTTGTCTATTCAGTTGTAATGCAGAGACGATGGTATTAAAGTACCCCTTGTCCTCTGAAAGGAAGGCAAGGAGTAAATGGTAGGGCGTAAGAGTTGTGTGTTGGTATTTTTCTGCTAATTCGACTGTTTTTTCTAGGGCATGCGAAACCTGTTCGCTAAAGTTTTTTGACATGGATAGTAGTGCCTGTTCTTAAATTGGTAAATTTATAAGGGTAGGCGGGATTAGTAACTTCATCGACTTCAATTTTTACGGGGAAAGGAAAGAGCCAAATCCGGGAAATCGTAATATCATCGGGGCTTACTTCCCACATGGTATTGTCAGAGAGGCGAAGGACCCTACCGCCTTGAATATTTTCTGAGAGATATCGTTCTACTGACTCTGGTTCAGGAGTTACATTTCCTCCTGATTGTGATCCATTCATTTGAGTGGAGAGCCATTCTGCAAGGGCTGCTTTTTCTTTTTCGCTTAAACGATTTACACCTGTTGTTTTTTGCACATCGGCGGGCATGAGATCATTTAAATTAGCTGCACAGAGCGCAGTGGTCGCACTTAAGAGTAATAAAACTTTTTTCATGGTTTAAAAATAACACATCCCTTCATAATGAGGCAATGAAGAAAACACTATGTGCCCTCTTGATAGGGTTAGCATCCCTTTCCGCAAGTCCCCATCACGTTGCAATCGGACCTCAGAGTTCGAATATTATGATTAAGCAAAATGGGGGAGCTGGCAAACAAGTTGGTTGGATTACGGGAGGGCGTGTAGAATATGGCTATGAGGACAAGCTGTATGTCAATGGCTATATTGAAAAAAGTTGGGGTACGGTCAAGACCTATTTTGTCCAAGATTTCTGGACAGAAGGGACTTTGGGATATATTTTTTCCTTCAAAGGGAAAAGACTGATTCCTTATGCGGGGATTGGGTATCAGTTCTTTAAAGAAAATCAGCATCTCAATGATGTCAGTTTAGGAACCCATCATCCTTATATTCCTGTGGGAATTTATCTCGAAGGGACAATCGCTTCGATGTTTCGGATAGGATTAAATGCGAAAGGACTTTTTTCTCTTAAGACGTTAGACCATGTGGGGGGATTTAAGGGATCCTATTGGCAATTGAAGCGGCGCAATGACCTTGTTTTAGAAGTGCCGATGACCTTTCATGCAGAAGCAAAAAGTGGAGTGTGGGAAGTCTCTCTGGTCCCGTATTACCGGGTTATTCGGTTTGGACCCTCTATTTCAGTTAACTCGTTGGGAATTCCTTTGAATATTCAAAGTCAACGCAATCGCTATATGGGTGGAAGGGTGATGTTAGCTTATGCGTTCTAGATTTTTAAGCTTATGCTTTCTTATTTTCTGTCTGTGTGGATTTACAAATCGAGAATACACTGTTTTTTACGATGTTTATGTACAGGACGTAGTAAATACCCTTACAGGGACAACCCCTTCTGGCTTGTCTGCAACGCAGAAATTTAATAATCAGTACTTTACGATTTGGCTTTCTCCTGTTGCTTCTGAACAAGCTGATTTACCTACTTACTATGCTCAGATTAAGGCATTTTGTACGGCCCATAATATTCGGAAAGTCATCTGGTATTTGGGATATACAACCGCATCAGCCTCTTTTTACAACCCAGCTTCGACAGATCCCACAAGTTTAGTCCAACTTTTGCAAAATAATCCCTTGCCATCTTACACCCAAATTGAATTTTTCTTTGATTGTTATTCCATGGCAAATGGGATTGTGTATACCCCATCAACCACAGCCCCAACACCTCCTACGCATAGTATTCTTCCCGCTTATATGACTCAAGGGGTCCCCCCTACCCCTCCGAGCACCGTGCCTTGGCATGGAAATTTATACAATTGCCTTTGGTGGGCTAGGGATATGTTTGCGAATGTGCCGGATGTGACTCTCATTTCTGGGGTGACTGTTGATCCAGAAAATAATTGCAGTAGTGGGGGAGTTGCTCCTTATACAAGAGCGGTTAATGCCGATCAGGCGATTGTCAATTATCTCGATGAATTCAGTAGTCTCAATGTGGCCTTTCAACCCCTTGAAAGGGGAATGACCTTTGATGGAGGCTCAAAAGTGCAGATTTTTGGAAATCGGGCAGCGATTCCTATTACTGATACGAACCTGATCAATGATACAGATACGATTTTTGATGTTGCGCAGAACATGTATTTTTTTAATGGAACTGACGCTACCCACACGACCCCCTGGACTCGGCCTGATCCAGCAGCCCCCTTTTTAGATAATATCTATCCCCAGCTCTATAATTTAAGTGCTCCTTTTATCTATACCCTCCCTAATCAACCGACTCAAGCGGGGCTTAAGTTTTTACAACTCCTTTCACTGACCCCCTATTGTCCTGGTCTCACTTCAACGGGGGCTTTATCGACGATCACCTTTACAAGTGGTTCGACAACGATTAATGGAACAAACACTTTGTTTAGTACGGAGATAGATGATTCAGGTAACCAGCCCAATGCGAATACCCCACTTGCCTACCTTGATGCACAAGGAACGCAACACTGTTTGGCAACGGGAGGAGATGTGCATAACCCATGTCCTGCTAAAGTCCATAGTGTGACAAATGACACAACCTTAACTTTAAATACCACTCCGACAACCTCTCAAACCAATGTGGATTGGCTCTATGTAGAGAATGAAATCAACTACACCGAATATGTGGTAACCCCAGGAATGGTGAGTGGAATTTTCCTTATGTTTTCAGCTGAAGCAAGCTTTTTTGGACAGTGGACTCTGGATCAGTTTATGAATTTTGTGATCTCTTTTTATAATCAGGGGCAGACCTACCCCCTCTACTATGGAACAGGGGTTATTCCATTGCCCAATCAATTTGCAGTCTTTACCTATGAGCAGATGACAGGGAAAGCGACATCTCCCCCTCCTAATATTTGGTTTCCAGGGGAATAGATGTATGTAAGGTTTCTTTTCTACCTTTGGGTAGCTGTACCTCTTTTTGGAGATCCCTTTCAGGGATGGACCCTTTTTAGCATTCCTCTTGAAGGCTCTAGTGAAACGGCCTTGACAGCGGAATATAAGGGGCTCAGATCTTTTGCCTTCCAAGAAAAAATTAAGAAAATTGTCTACCTTGTTCGTTATGATGAAGCCATCCCTTTTTTTCATCCCGATGCAACGAAAGAAGAGAGTCTAGTACGGCTTCTTTCTCTTTATCCCTTACCTGCGGGATGTACACTAGAACTTATGTTTGATGCAAGCCCCTGTTCTTATCGTGCACCAAAAAGGGGGAGAGTCCCCGATCACGATGTGCGGACCCATTTTACTTTTAGAGATCTGCAGCAAAAACTCGATTATTTTGCTGAAATGCATCAGAGAGCAAGGGGGATTATTACAGGCATTGTGATTGATCCGCAGGAGATGATTCTTCTCAATGACATTCAAAAAGTGATCAATTATACAGATGCTTACTTACATTTAAATTCTCTTTCTCATTACATTAAAAAGGGAATTTTACTTCCTATCGATCAGGAAATGTTTACCTTTTTGAATCGCTCCACTCTCCCTGTCAAAGCGACCTCTGTTCTAGGTCAGTGGGCACAGAAAAAAGGGATTGAAGTGTTCCCTTTAGGAGAAAGACCCTTGTGGAGAAAAAATGATCCAGGGCCCCTTATGGATCATATTTATGTGAATGTGTGTTGCTATCCAACTCCTTCTCTTTTTGAGACGATTGCTTTAGATCCCTCGCAGGGAGCCCAATCCTTTCTTTCCCTTTTGACCAAAACCCCTTATAAAAAGGGGCAGGGAGTTCTGAAGTTTTCTCAAGGGGGAAAAGAAATTTGTGGGAAGGAAACCGCTTTTATCTCTGAGGTGATTCCAGGAACCCCGATTGCTGTAGAACTCAATGAAGAAAGAATCTGCCTTTGTATTGATAAGTCTCAACCTACCCCGCCTCACCTCTGGATGAGCTGTGGGGCTTCTGTTGCAGAAAGGCCTCAGAGTAATACCCTTCTGAAATTAGATAAATCGTCTTCTCTTGCTTCTAACGGATATGTTCCCTACTACGTGGTTGAAGCCCTTGTCAATTACCGGATGATTCCTATTACCTACGAGATGGCGGAGGGAATTACTTGGGTCTTCAATTTTCAGCCCAGGTTTTTTGGCCGTTATTCGAGAAAAACATTAGCTCAATTTATGCAGGCGCTTCGAGATAAAGGAAAAAATTTTGGTGTTTTTAAAGGAGTAAGTCAATCGGCCCTCCCTTTTTTTCCTGAGTTTGCCCTTTTTGCGTTTGAAGATATGCATTAAACTTTAGAAGGTGGTTATGACCCAATTTTGGTTTTCTTTTTTCTTATGTTTCACAATGGTTTTATTGGGAGATGTTCCCTATCCTAGATTTCAGTATGGAAGAGATGCCTGTTATCAACCTTTGATTGTGAACGGGAAAATTATTTTAGACAGTGATAATTCTTCGGGAGGAAATTGGATTATTTTTGACCGGTATCAGGCCATTAAAACGTTTCTTGATCGATTTGACAGACCACTTAAAGTGTTGGATATTGGGGCCAATAGCGGTTTTTTCTCTTTAAAAATTGCAGAAGACTATCCAGGATCCCATTGTGTCATGATTGATGGATCTTCAAGACTTGCGGACATCTGCATGGCCAATACAGAGAGAAACAATATCCTGTACCTGCAAAAGTACTTCAATATTCATGATTTAAGGGAGTTAGTACAGAGGGAGAGATTTGATGTGATTCTTTGTCTTCATGTTCTCCACCATGTAGATCACTGGAACTTGTGGCTTCCTGAACTGAAAAAAATGGGGTGTTATCTTGTTGCAGAAATTCCTCCTTTAAATGATGGAATCAATACCTTTTCACATACAAGAGCCCTTACTTCACATATTCTGACATATGAAAAGTATGAAGAACTGGGAAGATTTCCAAGAGGCAGAGGGGGGCCAGAAGACTACCTC
>JAGOSM010000065.1 GCA_018062315.1 Simkaniaceae bacterium
GAAACGTTCGGTAAGTAAAGGCACTAGATGGGGCGGGGGTTGCATAAGCATCCCGAATGACGTTTGCAAAGGAATCTTCTGTGAGATAGCGGTAGTAGACTTCTTCTCCATAAGCTCTCATTCTGTCGATCTCTTTATTAGAGAGGGAATGGGCTGCATGGGAAAGGTCTTGTTCTTTAGTTACCCGTAAAAGACACCGATCCCACGAAATATGACGGGGGAGGGCTATCGTATCCAAGACGATGGGGACAGTGCCCGATTTAAGAGCATCGTAGATTTCTATGGGGGAGCAGACTTTCACTTTTTCAGGACTTCCCCGTTCACTTTGAGGAAATGAAGGAAAAGGAAAAACGTTCATTCCTAAATCTTGTTTCTTTTTAGCATAGGGGGTAAAGAGAGTGTCGATCCCTATTTTTTTGAGTTCGGGAATCAGGGATTCGTAATCTTCATACTGGCAAACGGTACAGCCTCCCTTGAGCTTAATGGAAGGCATAGGGAGTTTATTTTTGATGACATATTCCCATGGTACAGCGAGGTAATGGAGATGTTCTCCAAGGGGATTTTTTTTTAAAGAGAGGTAGGCCTGATATTCAGTTTGGTTAGCGCTTTGGTAAAAACCTTCTTCATAAAAAAGGTGAAATTCCATGGCAAAGAGAGAAGAAAAGCAAAATAGCAAATATTTAATCATTCATCAAGAATCGTTTAGAACGTTTCTTTTTAATTGGTTTAGGAGATCTTCCATACACAACTTCGTGGAGATTTTCAATCGCCATAAAGGCTTGAGGATCTTCTCTCAAGACAATTTCCTTCAGATTGGCAAGATCAAGTCTTTCAACGACGACAAAAAGAATTTCTCGTTCATTTCCTGAATAGCCACCTCGTCCATACATGACAGTGAGTCCAAGGCCTAATTCATTCGTGATGCATTCGGTGAGTTGTTTGGATTTTCCTGAAAAAATCAAAACAGATTTAATTTCATCGAGTCCTACGATGACAAGATCCATCATTTTAAAGGCGATGACATAGGTCATGAGAGAGCGAAGAGCAATATGCCAGTCATGGAAAAGCCAACCATAAGCGCCAAAGACAAAAAAATTGATGCAAAGGACAACTTGCCCCACGGTAAAGCCCATTTTGCGATTGACGATAATGGCTAAAATTTCAGTTCCATCTAGGCAGGCACCGCTTCGAATAATAAGTCCTGCGCCCACTCCCAAAATAGCACCGCCAATGACAATGATTTCCAGGGGGTCTGCTAGAAAAGGGCGGGTATGTTCCAAGATAGCGAGAAAAATGGCAAAAATAACAACCGCAATCCCCATGTGGATGACAAAGGTCTTACGGATATATTTGTAAGAGAGGTAAATGAAGGGGAGGGTTAAGAGGAAGAAGAAAATAGCAAAATACCGTTCTCCATACAATTTACCTAAAATCATGCTGATACCGACGATGCCACCGTCGATTAGGTTATTTGGAAAAAGGAAAATTTGGATCGCAGCAGCTGCTAGAAAAGAGCCTATAAGGATCCCTGTATAGGATTTAATGTGAGCGTAAAGAGATTTGCTACCTGCTTGTGTGTGCGCCATGACCACGTGAAGATAAAGGTCTTTTTAATAAAAGAAAAGGGAATTCTTCGTGTTTGGAATAAGTGGAAAAAAGATTGCGGAAAACTCCCCTTCGTGCTTAAATGGTTACCGATTTACTTCAGTGCGGGAGTAGTTCAATTGGTTAGAGCACCAGCCTGTCACGTTGGAAGTTGCGGGTTCAAGTCCCGTCTCCCGCGCACTTTACTTTCTCTCTCTCACTTCTTTTGATTTTCATAACAAATTATTTTAAACAAGGCGCAGTTTTTATTTCGGCATAAAAATATTTGTGCAAAAAAAAAGACCTCATTAAAAAATGAGGTCTTTTTTACGTTGGGTGCGGCAGGACTCGAACCTACGACCGCCTGTGTGTAAGACAGGAGCTCTACCAACTGAGCTACACACCCAAAAGATGTTAATATTTAATCATGAAAAGAGATAAACTGCAACAAAAATTGGAGAAAAAATGTTTGTCGACATAGAAAAAGAGATTCCAGACATCCTTATCGACGTGGTTTATGCAACAGAGCGAAATTTTGTGGGAAAGGCAGTTTATCCTATCGCAAAGTGTTTTTTAAGGGCCAAAGTCGCTGGCAAGTTGAAACGGGTCCAATTAAGGCTGAAGAGCCGGGGATTGGGCCTTAAAATTTTTGATGGGTATCGCCCCTTATCGGTGCAAAAAATTTTTTGGAGTTTAGTTCCTGATGATCGGTATGTAGCTCCTCCTGATAAGGGATCTAAGCACAATAGGGGTGCTGCTGTCGATGTCACTTTAGTGGATCTCGAAGGGAGGGAGCTTCTTATGCCGTCTCTTTTTGATGAATTAAATCACACAGCTCATCGCGATTTTATGGAGTGTTCAGAGGCAGCCATTTTACATCGCTCGATTTTGGAAGAAGCTATGAAGGAAGAGGGTTTTATTCCTCTTCCGACAGAGTGGTGGCATTTTGACGATGCCGATTGGGAAAGTTATCCTATTGAAGATATTTCGCTAGAGTCGCTTGAAAGTTCTCTTTATGATGGTTAAGGACGGTGTGGTCGGTGAGCTCGTTTACATGAAGGGGTGAGCAGGTAATATATCCCTGAGAGAGATGGAAGACATCACTTTCTTTATGTTCTTCAAAAGAGGTCCATTTGCCTGCTATTCGGTAGTGAGAGTGGCCGTGGTGAATGGGGTCTTCGAGGTGGTAGGCTTTACCCTGTCTTGTGAGCTCAATTCCTTTAACTGCCCCTTCGGGAAAATTGACGTTGATAAGTGTTCCTGTGGGCAGGGGGTTGTCAATAAAATATTGAACGATAGGGGGAATGTAGGCTTTGATATCGGGAAATTGTTTCGCGGAGTCATTGTAGTAAGAAAAGGCGATTCCTGGAATTCCTCGTAGAATTCCTTCGATAACGCCTCCGACGGTACCACTATAGAGGGCATTGCGTCCTGCATTGGTTCCATGATTAATTCCTGAAACGATAAAATCGGGAGGAGAGGGGAGGAGAATGCCCAAGGCTGCTTTGATGCAGTCGGCTGGGGTGCTAGCTACAGTGTAGGCAGTCGTTCCTGGCCAATCGACTCGGGTGATTTTCAAGGGGTCTATAAAATTTGTGGAGATAGATGCGCCGCTGCGTTGATCTGCAGGAGCTACGATGGTGATCTGGTCTGTGATCGACTGGATAGACTGGACGAGATCTTTGAGTCCTAATGCATGAATGCCGTCGTCATTAGTTATGAGAATGTGCATGATCCTCCTTAAGTGATGATGTGCAGATTGACACAAGGTAGATTAAAATTGAACTAATAAAAAAAGCGGGGATAATTCGATCGATAGATGTGTTAAAGTAAGACCAAATAATGCAGATCAATCCGCCACTTAAAATCCCTGCCCAAGCTCCATATTTATTGATCCGTTTAGAATAGAGGGTAAAGAGGAGGAGGGGGCCGAATGAGGCTCCAAGGCCTGACCAGGCGAAAAAGACGAGTTCGTAAATGGAGAGGGGGCGGAAAAAAGCGATGAGGTAGGAAAGGAGTGCCGTAAGAACGATAAAGAGGCGAGAAATAAAGAGGAGTTCTTGTGAAGTGGCATTTTTGCGGAAAACCCGTTTGTAGAAATCTTCGGTAAGTGTGGTTGCAAGAACGAGAATTTGGGAGTCCATTGTGGAGATGGTAGCAGCAAGAGCTGCACAGAGGATGAGTCCTATCAAAAAGGGAGAAAAGAGGTCTCTCACCATATTGATAAAGACAAGTTCTGGGTTGGCTAGTACGCCCTTAAAGAAAGGGACTCCGATAAGGCCAACTAAGCAAGCAGCTCCAAGAGCGATGATTTGCCAGGACATCCCTACATATTTTGCTTTGCGCATGTCTTCAACCCGCTCAATCCCCATAAATTTTGTTGTGATATGAGGTTGTCCAAAATAACCGAGCCCCCAGCCGAGGATAGTGAGTATAATTCCCAGGAGGGTGGAGGGATGAAAATCGGGAAAAAGGGAGAGGGATCTTCCGTAGTAGGTGAGGGATTCATGCATTTCCGAGAAACCGCCGATAATATGCACGGCATAAAGGGGGACAAATGCAATGACAGCGAGAAGGAAAAGGCCTTGGAAGAGGTCGATCCAGGCAAGGGTTTTATAACCGCCAAAGAAGAGATAGGGAACGACAATTAAAATAGAGAGGGTAATTCCAAGGTGGTAGTTCAGATGGAAAAGAGTTTCTAGAAGGACCCCGAGGGCGACAAGCCCTGCTGAAATATAAATAGAGTAGAAGAGAAGGGACATAAGGGCTGTGAAAATACGAATGAGTCCCGAAGTGTCGGATAGGCGGCTTTCGAAAAAGGAGGAAAAGGTGAGAGCGTTATATTGCTCAGTCATCACGCGGATGCGGGGAGCAACAAACTGCCAATTGAGGTACATGAAAAGGGCGAGGCCGACGGCATACCAAACTTTGAAAACTCCAGAGAGGAAAATCGCAGCAGGGAACCCCATGAAAAGCCAGCTACTCATATCGCTGGCATGAGCAGAGAGAGCGGTGAGGTAAAAATTCATCGACCTGCCGCCGATCAAAAAATCGGCAGAGGTTTGTTTTTTTCGCGAGGAAAAATATCCGATCGTGAGAAGAATCGAAACGTAGAGGATGATAGCAAAGAGTTCACCGCTTAGCATGAGGATTTTCCTTGGCTTTTTGTGAGCCCTGGCGCAAAGAGGCGTGGGCGAGGTTAAGGCGAGCATGAGGAAAAACTCGCTCAAGCTGCTCGATTAAAGAGGCTGTTTTTTTACGGACGGAATTTTGCCCAATGGGGCATTGGCAGGTGATTCGGTAAAAACCGTAATGTTTGGCAAATTCAACCACTTCTTTTTCAGAGATGTAGATAAGGGGGCGGATGATGGTCACGCCGTAGTCAAACATGGGAACCTTAGGAAGATTTCCTTCAAACTCTCCTTTATGTAGGAGGTTCATGAGGAGAGTTTGGATGCAGTCATCTCGGTGGTGTCCAAAAGCTACTATATCTGCTCCAATGCGACGGGCTTCTTCGAAGAGGAGAGTTCTGCGTCGTCTTGAGCAGCTATAGCATTCGGTAGGGGGAGTGATTTCTTCTCTTACAATTAAAGGAATGTTTAATGAGGCGCAGACAGATTGGATAAAGCCGAGATGGATGGAGGCTCCGCATGAAAATTCGCCGCCGATGTGGATAGCAGAAATTTTAAAAGGGGGGAACCCTCTTCCAGAAAGGGCATTGAGCATATAGAGGAGAGTGAGGCTATCTTTTCCTCCGCTTAAAGCAACGGCAATATGGTCTTTATTTTCAAGGAGATCGAAATCGTGAATCGCCTTACGGACCCTAGATTCGAGGTAACGACCGTTAGCGGTCCATGGGGGAGTGGCAATGGGTAGCGCAATTTCATTCATATTTGGTATAGTATACACAATCTGGTAGTAGGAGTAAACTATGTCTCAAGTAGGTCGCAATGATCCTTGTCCTTGTGGGTCTGGAAAGAAGTATAAAAAGTGTTGTGAACAGAAGAGTTATCTGCAAAAAAAGAAGACGACGGTGCTGTCTTCTCAATCGGATGCGACGGCATTGAAGGTGTCTTCTGTCTCTAAACCGGTAGGTTTAGGGGGTTTATTTACTCAAATTGTGGGGCAAGAAGCTCCATCTTCTGAGGGTTCTTTAAAAAATAAAGAAATTTCCAAGGGAAAGGTTGATTCAAAAAGGACAAAAGATTAAACTTTCTCTTCATAAGCTGGAATAGCTCAATGGTAGAGCACCCGACTTGTAATCGGACGGTTGAGGGTTCAAGTCCTTTTTCCAGCATTTAAGGTGCGCGGTTTCTTCTGCGCACCGATTTTTTCTGAGGGGGTGTCGCATAGCGGCAATTGCAAGGGACTGTAAATCCCTCGACTTCGGTCTCCGCTGGTTCGAGTCCAGCCGCCCCCAAATTTTCATGGACATATTTGATCTATTTTAAAGCACCCCGTACTACAGTACTGGGCTGTTTTAAAATAAATCAAATCTGCCTCATGAAAATGTTGGGGGCCCCTTTGAATATGAGAAAAATACTGGTCATTCTTTTTCTGGTTTTTACTACAGCTATTGCTACTGAGCCTCCTCGTTTTTGCTTAAGTCGTGAAGAAGGGAACTCTCCTATCGTTTATTACTTGTCAGCGCCCCAAGTAGAGTCCTATCCCATTTTAGTTATTTGTGATGGTTCGGGGAAAAGAAGCGGGTTGTTTATGCGTGAGTGTTTGACTTCCTGGCTTGAACCTCTGCAAGTGGGGGTTTTGACTGTTGAGAAGTGGGGTATTGATGGAAGTGAGATTGATGAAGAGGAGTTTTGGAATCACTACACAAGATCTCAGCGCCTTCATGATCATGCAGAGGTCATACATTACTTGGAAAATGACCCTCCTAAAGGATGGGATGGTCGACTCATTTTCATTGGAGCTTCTGAGGGAGGGCCCCTTGTGATGGATCTTTCGATCATGTTTAAGACAACACTCGCAACGATGAATTGGGCAGGGGCAGGTGATTGGCCTTGGCAGGATGAACTCTGGGAATTTTTTGAACATTGGAAAAGTCATTCTTTGTGGATGAGGATATATGCAGCTCTTCCGCGGTGGCTCCCTTTTACTCTAGATATGCCTTCTTCAAGAGATCAATATGATGAACTTGTGCAGCATATTTTAGAGAATCCCACGCGAGCGGAGCGGCTTGCAGGGATGACTTATCTTTATCATGCTGATGCTTTTCAGCAACAGTCCATTGATTATAGTAAAATTCATGCTTCCTTGCTTGTTGTTACAGGAACAGAAGATCCTAATATTACTTCTAGTGATCAGTTTGTGCTGAAAGCTGAAGAAGCGGGGGCTGAGGTGACTTATATGCGGGTACAGGGGATGGATCACTATATTCGGCATCGCCCTGATATTATCGAGGCGTCATTCGCCTGGCTGAAAGACAGGATAGAGAGCCCAAGGGCAATTTAGATAGTGGTGCCTAAGGCTGACATTCGGGCATTTGGGGGGTGTTATTTGGAGTGTAAAATTTTTTCTAAGGCGATAATCAGTTTGGGAATATCTTTTGTAACGGTACTCCAAATAATTTGAGAGCTAATATCAAAATAACCGTGAATCAATTGATTACGCATGCCAATGACTTCTCTCCAAGGGATATCTAGAATTTTTGCTTGAGATTGTGGAGATACAGCATTTGCTGCCTCCC
>JAGOSM010000066.1 GCA_018062315.1 Simkaniaceae bacterium
CGCAAAGACGCAAAGGGGAAAGGGTTTTATAGAACAATTTTGCACCTGTCGTGGGCGCTAAATTCGTCTCTTACTCGCTTCAATTCTTCTTTGGATGGCGGGTATGGAGTTAGATCCCAGATATTCTCTGCATAGGTTTTGATGGAGTGATCGGTTGAAAAAGATCCCATTCCGGCAATATTATGGATGGCGTATTCGGCCCATTTTAAAGGGGTTTCAAACAGTAAAGCCACTTTTTTTTGTGTCTCACAATAGGAGGGAAGATCTTTTAAAATGAAAAAAGGATCTTCCTGAAGACTTTGATAAATGGAGCAAAAGGCTTCATGTTCGGCTTCATTTTCTGAAAGAGATCCATTTCGCAAAGACTCAACGACAGCTGCAATTTCAGGATAATGGTCTAGGATGTCTTGAGAACGGTAGCTGCGGTCTTTATGCATATGGAAATTTTCTGCAGAGGTTGATCCAAATCTAAAAGGCCACCACTCATCCCCAATAGCCTGTCTCATTTCTACATTGGCGCCATCTTCTGTTCCGATCGTAAGGGCTCCATTCATCGCAAGTTTCATGTTGCCTGTTCCGGAAGCTTCTAGTCCTGCTGTCGAAATTTGTTCAGAGAGATCTGCTGCTGGAATCAAAATCTCAGCTTTAGAGACATTGTAATTTTCTACAAAAACAACTTTGAGAAATCCATTAATGGTGAGGTCTTGATTGATTTTCCGTGCAATACAATAGATCAATCGAATGATATGTTTTGCCATTTGATAGCCAGGAGCCGCTTTTCCAGAAAAAATGACGAGTCTCTTTCCTTTGCTGTGGTTGGGGTTTGTTTTAAGCTCATTGTATAAAGTAAGGATGTGAAGTGCATTCATGAGCTGTCTTTTATATTCGTGAAATCGCTTAATTTGCAGATCAAAGAGGGCATCAGTATCAAGGATAGGACATTTATCATCGTGGCAATCGAGTTCTTCTATGAGCATGGTGAGGAGTCGTTTTTTGCAGCGTCGTTTAATCTCGAGAAAAATTTGTTGGCTTTTAGGATCGCTTGCAAATTCTTTTAACCGGCTAATGTCAGAAAAGCGGGTAATCCATTCACTGCCAATTCGGTCTGTGATGAATTCTGAAAGTTCAGGATTGGCATTGAGGAGCCACCGTCTTTGGGTGACCCCATTGGTGACATTAGTAAATTTATCAGGGAATAAATCAGCAAAATCTTTAAAAACTTGTTCTTTCAGTAGAGCAGAATGAAGAGCGGCAACTCCATTGACTTTATGAGAGCCATAGATGGCGAGGTGAGACATTTTAATTTGACCTCCCTCAATGATGGACATGCGGCGTACTTTATCTTCGTCCATGGGGAATATTTTCCTCACCTCATCGCATAGATTTTGATTCAGTTGTTGGATGATTTTGTATTGTCTAGGGAGAAGCTTTTCAACTCTTTGTTCGTTCCATTCTTCTAAAGCTTCGCGTAGCACGGTATGATTAGTATAGCCGCAGACGGTGCGGGTGGTCTCAACCGCTTTTTGCCAAGGGAAATCGTGGGTAGTGACAAGAATTCGAATGAGTTCTGCAATAATAAGAGAGGGGTGGGTATCATTGATTTGAATACGCACTTTATCACCAAAATCTTCCATGTTGGGGTAGGTGCGGAGATGTTGGAAGATAATATCTTGTAAAGAGGCAGAAACAAGGAGAAATTCCTGTTTGAGTCGAATTCTTTTGCCTGCCTCATTATTATCATTGGGGTAAAGAACATCGGTCAAGGAGATATTTTCGCTTGCTTGATCGAGTTGACCGGCATTAAATCTTTGGAGTTGGAAATTGCGCGGTGAATTTTTGGTAGACCAGAGGCGGAGTGTGAGGACTGAGAAATCGGGATGTTTAGAATATCCAATCATAGGGAAGTCATAGGCAATCGCTCTGACCTCTTCATATTCGGCAAGGTGATAGATTTCATCGCCGTGAATATTAATAGCATTTAAGGGACGTCCTCCAAGTTTGACGACTACGGCGTGGGGATCTCGTCTAAATTCCCAGGGATTTTCGTTGAGGAGCCAGGTATCAGGTCTCTCTACCTGGACTCCAAGCCAGAGCTCTTGCTCAAAAATACCGTATTGATAACGCATTCCATAGCCGAGAGCGGGATAGGCTAGGGTAGCAAGAGAGTCCATAAAACAAGAAGCGAGCCGACCAAGTCCTCCGTTCCCAATACCTATATCGGGCTCAATGGCGAGCATTTTTCCAAAATTTTTGCCTAGTTTTTGCAAGACACATTTTACAAGTTCTACAGAGCCGATATTGGCAATATTATTGTAAAGTAGTCGTCCTGGCATATATTCCATGGAGAGAAAATAGAGTTTGCGCACTCCTGGTTTTCGCAATGTATGGGACGTGGCAGTCCAATTGATCATGATTTCTTCTCGGAGGGCATAGCAGAAGGCTCTATAAATTTCCTCGTCATTGGCCTCGTCAAAAGTGCGTCCCATTGACGAGATGAGGTAGTGTTTAATTTTTTGAACGACGGTATCTGCTTGGTTTTCTAATTTCTCATCCATATCCTTGGGTATACAGAGAGAGGGGATATATATACAAGAAAGATGAAGAGTTGATGTGTGACGGCGTAAGATTAGCTCGTAGGTAAAAGAACTTTCAATAAATAGTAGAGGAGAATGCATACGATGGCACTGCAGGGGATCGTAATAATCCAGGAAAGAAAAATCTCTCGAAGCATTCTCAAGTTAAGGGCAGAAAGACCACGGGCAAGTCCCACTCCTAAAACAGCGCCTACAATACAGTGAGTGGTAGAAATAGGAAGCCCTAGTTTTGATGCGATGAGGATCGTAATGGCTGCACCAAACTCAGCCGAAAAACCTCTTGTAGGAGTAAGTTCAGTGATTTTTTTTCCAATGGTTTCCATGACACGCCAGCCCCATGTAGCGAGGCCAATGACAATCCCGATCCCGCCAAGGGCAAGAAGCCAACGAGGGACAACCGAAGACATGCTTAAAGATCCATTTCTGAGAACATCAATCGCAGCTGCCATAGGGCCGATGGCATTAGCGACATCATTCGCTCCATGGGCAAAAGCGACATAAGCGGCGCTCAATAATTGCAAAATGGTAAACAGTTTTTCTACGACGTTAAAGTCGCTGCTTCGCTGATAAAATCCCGTAGAGGATCTTGCATTTTCACTGAGCGCTCGAACTTCGTGAAGTAAAGAAGCGAGTTTCTCTCTTTGTTCTCCATAGGAAGAAAGTTTGACCCGATTTAAATGTTTAAGCGCCTTGTTATAGCTGTAAACATGGTGGGAGACATTGGGGAGGGTGTCTGTTTCTTTGACCCGTTTCTTCATAAGAAGGGTAGCGATTAAAAATCCAATGAAACCAATTCCCAAAGCAATGAGAAGCGTTGTTTTTACATCAAAAGGGACAACGAGTCCTCCGAGTCCTTTAAGCAGGACGCTGAGAGTAAATGTCATTAAAACAATGGCTACAAGATAAGGGAGAAATCGTTTCGTGGCTTGAATCGGGTTCATTGCAAATAAAATTTTGCGTTGAAGGACGGTGAAGATGAGGTAGGCAAAAATCCCACTAAAAATAGGGGAAATAACCCAGCTGGTTGCAATTTTTCCCACTTCTCCCCAATAAACTGCTTCGACCCCACCTACGACACACCCAAAACCGAGGAGAGCCCCAATAATTGCATGGGTAGTCGAAACGGGCCATCCAAAATAAGAAGAGAGTTGCAACCAAAGGGCAGTAGAAATAAGGGAGGCGAGCATCCCATAAACTAAATCGGTCTGGTGGTTTTCAAAAACAAGGGGGTTTACAATCCCTTTTTGGACTGTTTCAGAAACATTGGACCCTAGAAAGAAAGCCCCGCAAAATTCGAGAACACTTGCAAGGATAACCGCTTTAAATAAGGTGAGGGCCCCAGATCCCACAGAAGTTCCCATCGCGTTGGAGACATCATTTGCTCCAATGTTCCACGACATGTAAAATCCTGCGATCAAAACAAGAATGAGTAAGAGGGTATCAATACCTATCATTATTTAATGTCGAGTATGGTTCGGATGCGATTAGCCAGCATTTCTGACGTATGAGAAAGTGCATTGACTTCTTCAATCAGTCGAATGTACAGGTAGAAAGTGGGAACAGAAAGGGTGTCCGCAGCTTTAAAAACTTCTCCTAAAAGAGCATACTTCATTTTATCAGCTTCATGCTCTTTATAAGACGTGGCTTCTACCATAGCCTTAACTCGTTCGGCTTCCATCCCTCCAAAGGAGGACTCCAGAAGATCATGCATTTCGTGAATAATTTTTAAAGTATCCCAAAATGCTTCAGTATTTTTTTTGAATAATCGAATTAATCCTATAAAAAGGGGGTCTGCAGGATCAAAAGGGTGCAGTACAAGAAGATGCCCAATATCTTCTGCTTTATCAGCAAGACGATCTTGAATCGCTAAAATGTCGAGTAGAGCATCTCGATCGATAGGTAAGAAAAGACTTTTAGGAAGGTGGTTTCGAATGTCATTTTTGGTCAGGTCTGCTTCGTGCTCGAGTTTGGAAAGCTCTTTGACTTGTTCTTCTAAAATATGGGGGGCTGTCGAATGAAGCCCTTCCAGGATATTGGTAAGCTTTGTAATACACAGACTCACTTTTTCCATGTGAGTTTGCAGAGGAGCGAAAGGAGATTTTCCAAAAAGACGGGCAATGGTCAACATCTAAAGGCCTTATTGCTTTTCGCCCAAAATAGCACGTTTCTCTTTTTCTGTCATAGGACGATAAGTTCCTTCTGGAATTTTAGGAAGAGAAAGATCTCCAATTCTAATTCTTTGGAGCGAATGAATTTGGAGGCCTGCATTCTCCACAAGGAGACGGACTTCCCTCTTTTTTCCTTCCATGACAGTGACTTTGATCACTCCGTGGCGGAGTTTTGTAACCCGTTTGGGTTTTACAAACGTATCTTCCACCATAGAACCTTCAAAAATTAATTTGAGGTGAACATCGGACACATTTTCGTAGACTTTGACAAGGTAATCTTTAGAAACATTGCTGCTTGGATGGATGACCTGATTTGCAAATACCCCGTCATTCGTTACGATAAGAAGTCCCGTAGTGTCACGGTCTAGGCGCCCCACAGAGAAGATGCGTTCTTTTTCATCAAAAAGATCATAAATTAATTTTTTATCGCCAATTCTCTGGTGGGAGCAGATGTACCCTTTCGGTTTATTGAATAAATAGTACACCTTTTCTTGATGTCTTACGGGGCGTCCCGCGACTTCAATCCGATCTTTATTGAGATCGACGAGAGTTTGGGGGACAAGAATCGTTTGACCATTGACTTTGACTTTGCCATCAAAAATCAAAAGCTCTGCTTTTCTTCGGGAAGTAACGCCACAATTGGCTAAGGCTTTCGCTAAACGCATGCCAATATCATACACAGATTCCTACATTTCTTCAACGTATTATAACTCACTTATTTTAAGGAAGATATAAAAACAGTTTCAGGTTCAAGGGAAATAGGATATGATAGCTCCATGGCAAAACTGGTTTTACTCCGTCACGGACAATCTGTGTGGAACAAAAAAAATATTTTTACAGGATGGGTTGATGTTCCTCTTTCAGAAGAGGGGATTAAAGAGGCTAGGAAGGCTGGGCAGCGCATTGCACACCTTTCTTTTGATCTTATTTTTGTATCGACCTTGATTCGGGCTCAGATGTCGATGTATCTCGCTCTTTTGGAACAGAAGGAACCCATCACGCCCGTTATGGTACATGAGGGAATGCAGCACAAACA
Source organism: Simkaniaceae bacterium (assembly GCA_018062315.1). GTDB lineage: Bacteria > Chlamydiota > Chlamydiia > Chlamydiales > Simkaniaceae > JAGOSM01. The sequence goes on from JAGOSM010000066.1 coordinate 5,799, forward strand.
AGAGACCCATTTTGGAAGGGAGCATTTAATTCCTGTTTATGCACATACTGCTTTAAATGAGAGAATGTATGGTCAATTACAAGGATTAAATAAGGATGAGGTGCGAGAGAAATTTGGCGCTGAACAGGTTCATATTTGGCGGCGCAGTTATGATGTCGCTCCTCCTGGAGGCGAAAGTTTAGCTCTTTGTGCAGCACGGACTCTCCCTTATTTTAGAGAGACGGTCGTCCCTTACTTGAAAGAAGGGAAAAATGTGTTGATTTCTGCTCATGGGAATTCTTTAAGATCTATTGTTATGGATCTTAAACAGCTATCGAAGGAAGAAGTCGTTGAATTAGAAATCCCCACAGGTGAACCTCTTTTATTCGAGTATCAATCAGGGAAGTTTGAGCAACATGATCTATCTTGATAATGAAAATGGGGTAGATTCTGTTGAAGTCCCTTATGCAAAAAAAAGCAAAACAGCAGACCGATTCAGAGAACTTTTAGGGCTTGCTCCAGACGATCTACTTTCTCTTACAGGATCTGGAGCAGAAGCGATTACAGAAGTTTTTTATAGTCAGTACCTTGATCATATTCACCAAACAGGCAAAACCCATTTTATTGCGACAACGTGTGCAGAGGCAACCGTACAACTTTTATTAAAACGGTTTCAGAAGCTTGGGTGTACTTATACGCTGATTGAACCGAATGAAAAAGGGCAAATTACAGCTGAAATGATAGAGAGGGAAATCAATCCACGTACGGGAATGGTTTCGATGAGTTGGGCTAATCCCTTAACGGGAGTTGTTCATCCTATTTGGGAAGTTGCAGAAAAAATTTCTCAGAAAGGGGTCTATTTTCATGTTGATGCAACCCCGATTCTAGGAAAGTTGTTTTTCCGATTTGGGGATATGCCGATTGATTTTTTAACCGTGGACGGAGCGAGATGTGGGGCCCCTCGAGCAGGAGCTCTTGCGATTCGTAAAGGGAGTGAGTGGACTCCCTTAATCCCAAAGGCTTATCCAAATGTGATTCCCGTTTTAAATGAGGCAGCAGAGCAACTGTTTCTCGATTTTGATTTTTTATGTACGGAAACGGCCACTTTAAGAGATCTTTTAGAGCAGGGGGTAGAGGGGACTATTTTATATCCCAATACCGAAAGGCTTCCGAATGTCACCGCTCTTTATTTTGAAGGGGTGTCTCAAGAATTGTTGTTGTTCCATCTTGTACAACAAGGGATTTATGCCACCTATGGAGGGGGCCAATTTCCCAGACTTCCGCTCGGTGTTCTAAGCTTTGCTCTTTCTCGCCATACCAAACGGGAAGAGGTAGAAAAAGCAATAGATGTGATTAACGCGACCTACCGGAGGATAAAATGGTAACGCACCCCTGGCAGCTTTATACTCCTAAACTGGTCCAAACCATTCTCTACCCTAAACATAATGGGACCCTAGAACCCCGTTTGGGGATGAGGCTACT
>JAGOSM010000067.1 GCA_018062315.1 Simkaniaceae bacterium
TGTTGCTCCATGTTATATTGCGCAAAGAGTTTATCAATCCTCAGCTTTTTTTGCGAGGAGAAGCCAGGCGGCCAATCTTAACGGGAATACGGCCACTTTCCAACTATTTTTTCCTCCATCGTTCATATCGTTCTATCCTTCACATCGTTTTTCCCAAAGGATAAAAAGAGTAGCTGACAGGAAGAACGATGTGAATGATAGAACGATATAAATGAGGGGGGGAGAATAAAGAAAAATGCCGGAGAGGGTCTCGTAGCAGGAAGATGTTCCTTAAGGCTGCTATCTTCCGATCCTGACCTGGTTCGGACGCTTCATTCTACAAGGTCCCCGGCAAGAATGATTCTAAAGGAGCCCCTTTTTCTTTGCAAGGTAATAGCCCGTTTTTGAGTGGGGGGAAGCGGCAATTTCTTCTGGGGTTCCTACAGCCATAATTTCCCCTCCCTCATCCCCCGCGTCAGGACCTAGATCAATCACATAATCAGCCTGCATGATGAGATCGAGGTTGTGTTCAATAACAATGAGCGTGTTTCCCTTGTCTACCAAGGCATGAAAAATGGGAAGGAGCTTTTTAATATCTTCAAAATGAAGTCCGATAGTGGGTTCATCAAAAATATATAGGGTGTTTTTCACGGTTCGTTTGGCAAGTTCTCTTGAAAGGCGTAACCGTCCAGCCTCCCCACCCGATAGAGAAGCAATTTCTTGTCCTAGGGTCAAATAACCAAGTCCCACACTCACCAGAGTGTTGAGTGCTGCGGTGAGTTTGGGAATCGGGGGTAAAAATTCGAGGGCTTCAAAGATAGTGAGGGAAAGGAGTTCTCCTAAACTGCGGTGTTGATATTTGACTTCGAGGCTGAGAGGATTGAGTCTTAGTCCTGAGCAGGAAGGGCAGGGGGTGATGACAGGTGGGAGTAGCTGGAGCTTGAAGGTTTTATGCCCAAGGCCCCAACAGGTGCGGCACATCCCCTTAAGGTGGTTATAACTAAAATGAGCAGGGGAGAGTCCTCGAATTTTTGCCTCAGGAAGAGAAGCAAAGAACGGGCGGAGAAGGGATAAGATATCGCTATAAGTGCAAATGTCCGCTCTCGAGGTCGTTCCGATCGGGTTTTGATCAAGGCGAATCACCCTTTCAAAAGATTCAGTAGGGAGTGCATTGTGTACCAAGGTACTTTTCCCTGATCCAGAAACCCCTGTAATACAGGTGAAAAGTGCGCGTGGGATTTGAACAGAGATATTTTTTAGATTATGCATGGAGGCATTAGCAATAGAGATCCATTCCTTAGGAATACGTCTTTTTTCTCTGAGAGGCAATGTTTTTTTGCCACTTAAATAGGCTCCTGTAAGGCTGTTAGGATTGTTCATGATTTCTGCAAGAGTCCCTTCTGCCATAATACGACCACCATGCACACCGGCCTCTGGGCCAAAATCAATGATGTGGTCTGCGATCTCTAAAGTTTCAGCTTCGTGTTCTACAATGATGAGGGTATTGTCATTTGCTGCCATCTTTTGGAGAGCCTTGTTGAGCCTTCCTGTGTTATGGGGATGGAGTCCGATGGTTGGTTCATCAAGGATATAAAGACACCCTGTAAGACCACTGCCCAATTGTCTGGCTAAATGGATCCTTTGTGTTTCTCCACCAGATAGGGTGGGGGCAGTTCGGTCGAGCGAGAGGTAATCTACTCCGATATCGATGAGAAACTCTAGCCGTTTCTGCAGCTCTAAGAAAGTGTCTTGTAAAAAAGGAGGGGGGGTGAGTGCCGACAAAAAGGCAGCTCCTTTTTTAATGGGCATGTGGCAGAGCGCTGGAAGGCTTACTCCCTTGATGAGAACGTGCCTTGCAAGTGGGCTCAGTTTTTCTCCATGACATTCATAGCAGGGGACAGGAGTGAGGTGAGGGATTAGTGAGCTTCGTTGGATCCCTTTAGCCGCCCTTAAAAACGTTTCATTGATTCCAAGCCAGGTGAGGGTCATTCCATGACTTTCAAATGAGACCCTACCTTGCATAAAGGACGTGATATTGGGTTGTTTTTTTAAGGAAAGGTCGGGATCGATGTTCAAAGCCTGACAGGCATCTAGGAAGACCTGTTCCCCTTTGTCTGTATAGGTTTCTTTGGAGAGTTTATCTAGAAGCTGAAGGGGACTCAGTTTTAAAATCTCTGGTGTATTGGAAAAATCAGCTCCAAATAGAGTGCCCAACCCTTGACAGACTGGACACATCCCTTCCTCTTTGTTAAACGAAAAGGAGTGGGGAGTGAGTGGAGGATAGGTTTTCCCTGTGGACCTGACTGCAAAAGAGAGATTGAAGAAAAGATCTTTCTCTTCTGTAGCTGCAATAAAGGGATTTCCCCCTTTTTCGATCGCTTCAGAAAGGCGATGTTCAATCCCCGGTTTGATGATCAAGCGGTCAATCACAACATAAAGGGCATTTTTTTTCCTGGGATCGTAAGGAATGTTTTCATCAAGTTCAAAGTAGTCTCCATTTAAACGAATTCTGAGAAAACCTTCTTTTTGGAGAGCTTCTTTATCAAAACCCCCTTTGATGGGGGCTAAAATATGGAGTTTTGTTTTTTCGGGAAGTTCCATGAGTTGAGCGATGGCATATTCCTGAGTGATCGATTCAATTTTTTCTCCTGTTTCTGGACAATGGGCTGTTCCCATGTGGGTATAAAGGAGGCGTAAAAAATCATAGATTTCGGTGATGGTTCCTACGGTACTTCGAGGGTTTCCTGCGTGATGCTTTTGTTCAATGGCGATGGCGGGAGAAAGTCCTTCAATCGAATCAAGAGAGGGTTTTGGCATTAAAGAAACAAACTGTCTTGCGTAGGAGGAAAGAGATTCTATGTATCGCCTCTGCCCTTCAGCATAAATCGTTTCAAAAGCAAGAGAAGATTTCCCTGAACCTGAGGGGCCTGTCAAGATCGTAATTTTTCCTCTTGGAATCGATAGAGAGATGTTTTTTAACGTGTTTTGATGGCAATGAGAGATCGTGATTGACTGAATTGCTTTGTGGGAAGGAGGAGGGGAATTTTCAGGAGAGACGTTCTCTAGCTTGGGAGGTCCTTCATAAATGATGTATCCACCCCCCTGCCCCCCTTCAGGACCAAGTTCAATCGTCCAGTCGGCTGTTTTGATGAGATCTTGGTTATGTTCGATCACAACGACCGTATTTCCTTGATCAACAAGGGAATGGAGTAGGTGGAGCAGTTTGTCGATATCGGCAAAGTGGAGCCCAGTCGTTGGTTCATCTAGGATATAGAGGGTGGATCCTGTCCCTTTGCGAATGAGTTCCCTTGAGAGTTTAATTCGCTGCGCTTCTCCCCCGGAGAGGGTTGTGGAACTTTGTCCGAGCGTCAGGTACCCCAATCCGACCGTTTGTAAAAGGTGGAGTTTATTAAAAATCTGGGGGATTGCATCAAAACAAAGGGAAGCTTCATTGACACTCATATTAAGGACATCACTAATGGAATATCCTTTATATTTCACTGAGAGGGTGAGCGCATCAAACCGTTTTCCTTGGCATTCTTCACACTTTACATAGGCGCTATCCATGAAATCCATGTCAATTTCGACAAGTCCCATTCCTTGGCATAGGGGGCAGCATCCTTCTCGGACATTAAAACTAAATCTTCCCGGTTTAAAGCCGTGCATTTTACTTTCAGGAAGTTCGGAAAAGAGGTCTCTGATTTCATCAAAGAGTTTGATATAGGTACTTGGGTTAGATCGAGGTGTTCTCCCGATGGGAGATTGATCGATGAGAATGACTTTATCGATATATTCTCTATTGAGGAGTTTTTCGTATTTACCCCCTTTTGTCCCTAAGAGGGCAGGGTAGAGGGTATCTGTAATAAGACTTGATTTTCCAGAACCTGAGACTCCAGTGATGGCTGTAAAAGCACCGAGGGGGAGATCAAGGGTGATATTTTTTAGATTATGATGAAAGGCCCCTTTTAGGGTCAGTCTTCCCCTTTTTTGTATATTGCGTTTGAGGGGGATTTTAATTTGCTTGCGTCCACTTAAATAGGCTCCGGTAAGGGAGGTGGGGTGGGAGAGGAGTCCTTGAGGAGATCCTTGATAGAGGATATGCCCACCATTAATCCCGGCTCCAGGACCGACGTCGACGACAGTGTCTGCAGAAAGAATGGTTTCTGCATCGTGCTCAACAACAATGACGGTGTTGCCGAGATCGCGCAACATTTTTAAAGTGTGAATCAGTTTGTGGTTATCTTGGGGATGTAGTCCTATCGAAGGTTCATCGAGAATGTAAGTCGTGCCTACGAGCCCAGAACCAATTTGAGAGGCGAGTCTAACTCTTTGCGCTTCTCCACCTGAAAGGGTGGGGGAGATTCGATCAAGAGAGAGGTAGTTAAGTCCTACATTGAGAAGGAATTTGAATCTTTTTAAGATTTCATCCACAACCATCTGAAAAGGGGTAGGGGGCATCGATTCAAAAAAAAGGTGGGCTTTTTCGATGGAAAGGGAGGTGATCTCTTGGATGGTTTTTCCGTGAATTTGCGTTGCGGAGGGGTAGGGTTTAAGGCGCGATCCTTTGCAGTCAGGACAAAGGGATTCTTCCATGAGCTCTTCCATTCTTTCTTTGTAGGAAGTGCTTGTTGCCTGGAGATACCTTTCTTTGGCTTCGTGTAGAACTCCCTGCCATTTGACATACTCGGTCCATGTTTTCCCTGTTTCTGGATGGACAAATGCCATTTGGGTCCATTTTTTTTTATTTCCATACAGAAAGATATTTTGGGCCTGAGGGGAAAGTTTTTTCCAGGGGGTTTTTACGCTGAATTTGTAAAGAGAGGCTAGATTATTGTAGATATTGCCCCATTTGACAGTTTCGTAAGTTCCAGCGAGGGAGCAGCAATTTTCTTTGATAGAAAGTTCTGGGTCAATAATTTCGGCAAGGTTAAACACTTGGGTTCTGCCGATACCTTCGCAGGTAGCACACATCCCCTGCGGGTGATTAAAGGAAAAATCTTGAGGCTCCAGAGGGGGGTAGGAGAGGCCTGATTCAGAGGAATAGGCGAGTTCCGAGAAGAGGAGCTCTTCTTTGTCGATAAGGACACTCATGAGTCCTTTTCCCCATTCCAAGGCAGTATTCATGGCTTCAAGAACCCTTTTTTCATCTTCGTTGGTGAGGCGATCGATGACAAGGTCAACATCATGAGATTTTTTTTTGTCGAGGAGCATTGAATCGGAGAGTTCAATGAGTTCCCCATCTACTCTGAGGCGGATAAATCCTTTACGTGAGAGCTCTTTGAATTCCTCCTTAAATTCCCCTTTTTTTCCCTTGGCAAAGGGAGATAGGAAGATCATCTTTGTGTTTGGTGGGTAGGATGAGAGGGTGGAAAGTATTTCAGAGCGGCTTTGAGGGGTTACTTTTTGCCCACTGATGGGGCAGTAAGCAGTACCAGCGCGAGAGTACAGAATGCGCAGAAAATCGTAGATGCCCGTCATCGTTCCTACGGTGGAGCGGGGGGTTCTTCCAATACTTTTTTGTTCAATAGCGATCGTGGGGGAGATCCCTGAAATGAGTTCTGCATCAGGTTTCGGTAGGGCTCCTAGATATCTTCTTGCATAAGTGGAAAGGGATTCGATGTATCTGAGTTGTCCTTCGACGTAGATGGTATCAAAAGCAAGAGATGATTTTCCAGAGCCTGAAACCCCCGTAAAAACAATGAGTTCCCCGTGGTTAAGATTGAGACTAACCTCCTTAAGATTATGAACTCTGACCTTTTTTAGCTCGATTTTCATCTGATTGAGATTATGGGAAATTGGGATAAAAATACACCAAAACAACCTGAAAAATCGGGAATATGCCAGGGAGCCGCCCTAGTTTTTGACCAAGCTTATTGGGTCTTTAGGGATCCATTATATGGCTCAAGACCCTAGCCTCAGCTCTCATAGAATTGAAATTCTTTATGCTAATACCGCAAAAGGTCTGTGTCTTACCCGTAGACTTAGTTGCGGTGAAGAGGCAGGGGGTATATACTCTACTTAAAGAGGTCTCTTTTGAAGGACATGTTTAATAAAGCAATTCTATCTTAAAAAATAAACTTTGTTGTCAAGTTTGTTATAGTATTTATTTATATTATGTTTATTGTGAATATTTTTAAAAAGGGTTTTTAATTTGGATCGTGTAGATACATCACCTGCAACCTTATGCTTAGACTTTGCTCCGTCTTCGGCATCTGGTCCAAGAGAAGGCTCCTTTGATGGTGGTGTAGAAGTCTTATCTACCCTAGGCAAAGATCCTAAGAGGAAGGTCTCAGAGAGTCTTTGATGGCTTGGTTGGAGTTGGAGGGGAATGCATGTCCTATGAAATATGAAGCATTGGTTGAGAGTCTTTTTATACAAACGACTCAAGCAGAACATTTAATAAGTGTGATTGCAGAAGAATTTCTCTATGAACATTGCGATGAAGCGACTCGAAAGAGATATGGGCATCGTTTATACGACTTAATGACTGAAGTGATGAAAATAACTCCAGCCAACCCAGAGTGGCTCCGTTCTTTACAAAGAGTATCTGTAGCTTCCAGATATGAAGAAAAACGGGAATGTGGAGCTGGTAGGGGAATTATTGATAACGCCGCAAGTGTTGCAGTAGTCATCCCAAGGACTTTCAAAATTCCCCATGGAATCTCTGAAGGGACCGTGCTATCGCGCGATATAGTTAATGTCGAATATACTCTAGAGACTCATTTAGAGTTTTTAAGAGAGCTTATGGAATCACTACCAAAGCGCGGTTAAAACAAGAAAACACCCTATTCCCCTTTGTGCCCATACTTTTACCCACATCTTTTTCTTGCGCAAAAAACAGCTCTCGATAAAATCTGGGTAGATTTATGTCTCTCCAGCCTTTTATTCTGCATCAACACAGTTTCTAAGGGTCCCACTCGGTGCTCTCGGTGTGCTCGGTGGTTATTTTTATCACATATATGGATGAGCAACCCATGCTAACCATCTTTCTGCAATGATCGCATTCCCTTTCCCAG
>JAGOSM010000016.1:0-24766 GCA_018062315.1 Simkaniaceae bacterium
AAAAAGAAAAAAGAATAACCCCCATTTTCTTAAAAAAGCTTTAGAAGGTTTTAGCTTGGCAAAACAGAAACAATATCGAGAGGAGGAGGGGATCTATTTTTTTTACGGAGAACATGACGTAAAATACAGAGAACTATATGGTCAGCTTAAGAAGAAGTATGAGATAAAAAAGAGCGGGCATGCCATTCATTTAGAGGCCCCTCTTCAAATTGCAGAAATAATAAAAAGAGAAGAAGATGCATCCTTGGAAAGCTCGGTTTAGTGTCGCCTTTATTATGATCATCCTGGCATTTGTTGGATTGATCGTCACCGATATACACCGCGATAGAGCTTGGGAATATTGGCGCCTTATGGCGGTTGTATTTGCCGCTTTATGTATCGGATTAAGTGTCTATTTGAGAAAGAAACAGGCGATTTCTGCAGTCTCTATTTGGCATGAAATTGTGCATTGGGGAGGCCTTGGGGCTGCCATTTATCTCGTTTCATTTCTTGTGGGACTCGGTATTATGGGAAGATTTGAGGCGGCTCTTATGGTGCTGACTCTTCTTGCATTAACCACATTTTTAGCAGGGGTGTATACCGAAATTTCGTTTGTGATGATTGGAATTTTGCTCGGGTGCTTTGTTGCAGGAATCGCTTATATAGAGGAATACCTTTACGGCATACTCCTCCCTTTGATGGTGGTCGCAGCAGGAGTCCTTGTCTATATGTTTAAAACAAGGACTTGAGTTTGTCTAAAAAGGATTTTTTCTTCGGAGAATTATGAGGTCCTTCTAAACCGGCAAACTCTTCTAAAAGTTCTTTTTGTCTCTGGGATAAATTGACTGGAGTTTCAATATTGAGATGCACAAGAAGGTCTCCCTTCCCTTGCCCATGAACATTGGGAACCCCTTCCCCTTTGACTCTAAGAACCTTCCCAGACTGTGCTCCTGGAGGAATGGTAATTCGACATGATCCTGATAGGGTAGGAATGTCTTTTTTGCCACCGAGAGAAGCTTCTGTAAAGCTAATGGGCAGATCAATGATGAGATCATCTCCTTCTCGAGTGAAGACTTCATGTGGGTTCACGCGCACGTAAACATAGAGGTCTCCCGCAGGACCGCCTCCCTCTCCAGCATCTCCATAGCCGCTCATTTTAATGCGCATGCCATCATCAATGCCTGCAGGGATATTCACCGTGACTTCTTGTTTTTGCTTGGTTCTCCCTGCACCACTACATTCTCCGCAAGGATTGGTAATGGTTTTCCCAGCCCCATGACAGGCAGGGCAGGTCGTTGTCATGCTGAAAAATCCACGCGTCTGATTAACTTGGCCATGCCCACCGCAGGTAGAACATGTTTTGACATCAGTTGCAGATTTAGCTCCAGATCCATGACATTGAGAACACGTCACAAGATTATAGAGATGAATTTTTTTCTCTGATCCCTTTGCGGCTTCATCAAAGGAGACTGAGATAGAAACTTTTTTACTGGCGCCGGGATGGGCAAAATTGCCCCCTTCATGGCCTCCACCGCCTCCTCCAAAAAAGGAGTCAAAAATGGAGTCGCCACCGCCGCCTCCAAAAGCTCCCATAAAAGTGCGCAGAGCATCTTCCATTGAAGCAAAACCCTGTGGGCCGCCCCCGCCGCCCATGCCGCCCCCTTTTAACGCATCTGCTCCGTATTGATCGTAGACAGATCGTTTCTTAGGATCGGAAAGAACCTCGTACGCCTCAGAAATTTCTTTAAATTTCTTTTCAGCATCGGGATTCCCTTGGTTTTTATCGGGATGAAATTGAAGAGCTAGCTTTCGGTACGCTTTTTTAATCTCAGTTTCTGAGGCGTCCTTGGCTACTCCGAGGGTTTTATAGTAGTCAGCCATTACTTTGGTTTTTTGACTTTATATTTGACTGCCGCTTTCGCTTTAGCACGCTTTCTAACAGAGGGTTTGTCGTAAAAACGGACTGCTTTCGCCGTTTTCATGATTCCTTCACGATCAAGTTTTTTTTTGAGTATTCGGAGCGCTTTATCAATTGATTCGCCGCTTCGGGTTTTAACACTCGGCATAATATTCCTTCTTTAGTAAACGACCTCAATTTTAGAGGAGCAAGGGATATTTTTCAAGTGTTCAATTGTCGGTCTTGTGATTAGAGGAGGCGCAGAGGCGGGCAACTCTTTAACTAGCAGGAGGGAGTCATAGGAAAGGAGCCCTTCGGAGAGAGCCCCCTTGAGGATATAATAGCCTCGATTTTTAGCGTCACTGAAGGTAAAAAAAGGACCTTCTTCTATAGGGGGATGGCGCATTAAACTGCAAAAACCTAAGAGGGGCACTCCTAGTGCGAAATGGAGCGTTTTTGCCACCATAACGCCGATTCGAGTTCCGGTAAATAATCCAGGGCCGCATCCAACCCGAATTTCTTGAATAGCATGGGGATCACGGATCTCTTCTCTGATTGTCTGCAACAGATCTTTTGCCCGCTCAAGAAAAAGGAGTGTATCGCCAAAAGCGATAAAGGGGGCGTCCGAACTTGTATCTATCCACAAGGTCCTTGTCATAGATAAATAGTTTAGCGCAAATTGTCGTTTTTTTGGTACACTATACGAGAAACAAGTTTAGATACGGCGAGGTATAGAAATGGAAAATGAAATCGAAAGCCTCATACAGGATGTAAAGGAATCACTCCCAGAGCCCATTAAAACAGAAGGGACTTTACCTCCTAATCAGCTTTTTGTGCTCCCCTTGACAAGGCGCCCTTTTTTCCCAGGAATGGCGGCTCCTCTTGTTGTAGAACCCGGCCCTTATTACGAAGTTCTGAAAATTGTTGCTAAGTCTGAACATAAGGTTCTTGGTCTCTTTTTAACTAAAGAAGAGGGGACAGACATCTATAAAATGAATCCCGATCAACTCTGCAAAGTGGGCATAGCGGCAAGGATGCTTCGTATTATCCCTCTAGAAGGAGGGGGCGCTCAGGTTGTGTTCAACATGGAACACCGCATTAAAGCAAATAAATGGGTTAAATCTTCTAAGTACCTTCGCGCGAGTGTGGAATATCATATTGATGAGCCTGTCCGAGATAAAGCAGAGGTAGTCAAAGCGTATACTATTTCCATTATCACAACCATTAAAGAGCTTCTTAAACTCAATCCTCTCTTTAAGGAAGAGTTGCAAATTTTCCTTGGCCACTCTGACTTTACGGCTCCAGGGAAACTCGCCGATTTTGCTGTCGCCCTGACAACTGCTGAGAGAGATGAGCTTCAAGAAGTTCTTGAAAGTTTTGATATTCAGGAAAGGATTGACAAAACCCTTGTTCTTCTGAAAAAAGAGCTCGACCTAAGTAAACTCCAAAGCAGCATCAATCAGAAAATTGAAGCGACGATTTCTAAAACACAGAGGGAGTTTTTTCTCAGAGAACAGCTCAAAGCGATTAAAAAAGAGCTCGGTCTTGAAAAAGATGATAAACAGTGTGATGTTGAAAAATTTGAGGATCGGATCAAGGATCGAGAAATTCCTGATGATGTCAGAGAAGTAATTGAGGATGAATTAGATAAACTTGGAGTCCTTGATGTCCAGTCGGCAGAATATGCAGTTTGTCGTAACTATCTCGACTGGTTAACAATCACTCCTTGGGGTCTTTTTAGTGAAGAAAATCATGATCTGACAAAAGCTCATGCTGTTTTAGAAAAAGATCACTACGGCTTAAAGGATATCAAAGAAAGAATCTTAGAATTTATTAGTGTAGGGAAACTTTCGGGTGGTCTTAAGGGGAGTATTATTTGTTTGGTAGGGCCTCCTGGCGTTGGAAAAACAAGTATTGGAAAAAGTATTGCAAAAGCTCTAAATCGAGAATTTTATAGATTCTCTGTCGGGGGCATGCGGGATGAAGCGGAGATTAAAGGACACCGCAGAACCTACATTGGTGCAATGCCCGGAAAGATGATCCAGGCTCTTAAAGCGACTGGAACCATGAACCCTGTGATCATGCTCGATGAGGTAGATAAAATTGGACAGAGTTATCATGGAGATCCTGCTTCTGCCTTATTAGAAGTTCTCGATCCAGAACAAAATAAGGAATTTTTGGATCACTATCTCGATGTGAGATGTGATTTATCCAATGTCCTTTTTATTGTAACGGCGAATCTTCTCGATACAATTCCTGCTGCGCTTCGAGATAGGATGGATGTTCTTCGGTTGTCTGGGTACATCATGGAAGAGAAGCTGGAAATTGCGAAAAAATACCTGATTCCCCGTAATCGAAAAGATATGGGATTAAAGGCATCGGAAATTAGTTTTTCTAATGGTGCAGTTGAACAAGTCATCGAAAAGTATGCGCGAGAGGCTGGGGTACGAGAGCTAGACAAATGTCTTAAAAAAATCTTCAGAAAAGTAGCTGTTAAAGTTGTCAAAAGTTCGAAAAAAGTTTCTGTAAAAATTACTGAAAAAAATCTCGAAGACTACCTTAAGCAACCGCTGTACACTTCAGATCGGTTCTATAAAGAAACTCCTGTGGGAGTTGTTATGGGACTTGCGTGGACTTCCCTTGGAGGGGCCACCCTTTATATTGAAACCATGGAAGTTCCTGCAGAAAAAAGAGGGATGAAATTAACAGGTCAGGTTGGGGATGTCATGAAGGAATCGGCACAGATTGCTTGGAGTTATGCCCATTCGTTAGCGGCAACGCTTGCTCCTGATCGGGGATTTTTTGATCATTCCGAAGTGCATATTCACATTCCTGAGGGAGCTACTCCTAAGGACGGTCCTTCTGCAGGGATTACGATGACAACAGCGATTCTCTCTCTTTTGCTGAAAGAACCTGTTCTTACAGACTTAGGAATGACAGGAGAACTTACTTTAACAGGAAAAGTACTTCCCATTGGAGGGGTTAAAGAAAAGGTGATTGCGGCAAGAAGATCTCAAGTCAAGGTTCTCATTTTCCCAACAGATAATAAAAAAGACTATGAAGAGCTTCCCGACTATTTGAAAAAAGGGCTTGAGGTTCATTTTGTAGATTACTATGCCGATGTGTATAAAATTGCATTTCCCCAAAAGAAAAAGAAAAAGGCATGAGAGATAAGTTCATTCCTCCTGATGAGCTAGAAATGAGAATCCCTTCTCTTCGTCAAGGGAAAATTCTCGTCACTTTGAATGGGTCATTTGATTTACTGCACGCTGGGCATCTTTTTCAGATTGCAGAGGCTAAGAAACAGGGGGACATCCTCCTCGTAGCCCTGAATTCAGATGCTTCTATTGCAGCTTATAAAAGTAAGGATCGGCCGATTATCCCATTAAAGGATCGGTTAAAAATGATGATGGCTTTAGAAGATGTAGATTATGTGACTTTTTTTGAAGAGGCCAATCCTATCGCGCTCCTTGAAAAAATTAAGCCAGATGTCCATGCGAACGGGATGGAATATGGAGAAAATTGTATTGAGGCAGAAATCATCAGAAAACACGGGGGAAGGCTCCACTTGGTTCCTCGAATAGAAGGGCTTTCTACTTCTCAAATTATTGAACGAATAAAGACAGTATGCGCGTTATAGGAAAATTTAGTGCTCCTCAGAAAGCTTATCGATTTTCAGTTCTTTTACTCAAAAGAGGGATTGAGAATCACATTGAACAAGTGAATGAGGAGAGTTACGTTTGGGTAGAGAATGAGGATCAACTGGATCTTTCCAGATCTCTTTTTCTTGAATTTGAACAGGGGAAGGAAGATCTCTATACGGATATCTTGCCCCCCTCTCCTCCTCCACCTAAGAAGAGACCTCCTTTACCAAAAACAAAAGTGATCAAGTTGCATCACGTGGCCTTTGTTACAAAAATAATGATCCTTTTGTGTATCGCTGTCTTTGCTTTAACAGGGCTGCAGCAGGCTTCTTCCCAGAATGGGATCCCTTCAATCATGCAGTGGCTCCTTTTTGAAATTCCTGTCACGCATCCTTATTGGGAGGGAATTTATAATAGCTTTGTCGCGCACCGGTTTTTTGAAGCTCCCATGTTTGTCCAAATTCGAGAGGGTGAAGTATGGAGGCTGATTACCCCCATTTTTTTACATGCGAACTTCCTTCACATTGCATTTAATATGTTATGGCTTTGGAGTTTAGGGAAGCCTGTTGAACAACGTTTGGGCATTGTCCGCTACCTTATTCTTATGGCGATGGTCGCTTTTTGCTCCAATGTTGCTCAGTACCTCATGTCGGGGCCCCTTTTTATGGGGTATTCTGGGGTGATTGCAGGCCTTGCTGGATTTATTTACATAAGGCAAAAAGAAGCGCCATGGGAAGGATATCCTATCCATCCTTCTACATTTGTCTTTCTTGCCATTTTTATTATTGGCCTTGCCGTTCTGCAAGGGCTTGCGTTTATAGCTGCAGTCCTTGGATGGGGAACTTTTAATATTTCAGTAGCGAATACTGCACACATCGTAGGGGCTCTAGCTGGAATGGCTCTTGCTAAAATGAGGTGGTTTCAGTGACAGCAAGAGATCTTACTATTTTGGGTTGTTCGTCCCAACAGCCCACTCGCTTGAGAAATCACGGAGCTTATCTCCTTAGATGGAATGCAGAGGGATTTTTATTTGACCCGGGAGAGGGAACTCAAAGGCAGTTCATTTTTGCCGATATAGCGCCCCCTACAGTAACTCGAATTTTTGTAAGCCATTTCCATGGGGACCATTGCTTAGGGCTCGGATCGATGTTAATGCGACTTAATTTGGATAGAGTGCTGCACCCAATTCATTGCTACTATCCCGCAAGTGGTAAGAGGTACTTTGATCGCCTCCGTTTTGGGACAATTTATCACGATACCCTCCAGATCATTGAGCACCCTGTGAATGAAGAAGGGATTGTGCATGATGATGGCCATTTTAAAATAGAGGCCCGTTTTTTACGCCATGGAGTGGATAATATTGCTTGGCGCATTCAAGAAGCAGATAGTCATAAATTTGATAGGGATAAGCTGAAACTTCACGGAGTTCAAGGTCCTGCCATTGCTCTTCTTGAAAAAGAAGGGGTCATTGTAGTCGATGGAAAGACCGTCACTCTCGATCAGGTATCCCACCTCCGATCAGGGGATGTTTTTGCAGTCGTGATTGATACAAAGTACACCCCAAATGCTATTGAAATTGCACGGGGGGCTAAGCTTCTTCTTTGCGAAAGCACCTACCTTGAGGAACATCGCAATCTTGCAGATGCCCATTTTCACTTAACGGCAAAGCAGGCAGCTCAGATTGCCCTTGAGGCAGGGGTGGAAAAGCTCATTTTAACCCATTATTCAGCCCGTTATAGAGATTTAGAGCCGTTTGAAACTGAAGCAAGAGCTGTCTTTCCTAATACCTATGCGGCAGATGATTTTAAGAAATTTGCCTTTCCAAAATCATAAATCTTGGGCAAGTTCATTTAATTCGTTAATCAGCAATTCTGTTGATGCAGGGAGATGGACATGCATTTTAAGAATTTGGGTCAGTGCTTCATGAGGAATAGTTTGAGATGCTTGATAGAGACTCATTTCGTCTCCGCTTTCAAGAAGGAGGGGAGCATTAAGCATGGCATGTAAATTATTCATCAGTTCGCTCGAGCCTGTTTTTGGCCCAGCAGAGGTTTCATAAAGTGTTTTAATGGTTTGAGCGACTTTGGTTACAAAGTCGGGGTTGTTGTATTCTTTTGCAGAGGCAATTTGATCTCGAAATTGCAGGACCAGGGATTTCATATTACTGGTATTCAGAGGGGATTGGTCAATAGGTTGAGATGAGTCTACTTTAGAAATGCTCACGGGGCTCCTTTAAGATGGTCGTTTTTTATCATCATAAAAAACGGCGATTACTCTTCAACTAGATTTCACTTAAAAGATGCCGAATCATTCCGGCTGCGATCGCATAAGCACAGGCTACATTTAAAGAATTTTTGCAGCCAACTAAAGGAATGGTCACAAGATGATCACATTCGGCTAAAACTTCTTTAGAAATACCAAATTCTTCATTGCCTACGATGAGGGTAAATGACTTAGGAAAGGGGAAGTCATAGATAGAATGGGCTCCCTGAACAGTTTCTAGTCCAATAAAAGGGCGAGGCAAGTCGATTAAGGGGCATTCTTTAGTCGGGAGGTTTTCATGCGCTCCCATTGCAGTATCGCGCACTTTTTTATTGGTTAAATTGGGTGTTTGATTTGAAAAAACAACCGTACCTAGGCGGAGCGCCTCTGTTGTTCGGATAATACTGCCTACATTATGAGCAGATCTTAAGTGATCGAGATAGATGTACAAGGGTAAAAAAGG
Source organism: Simkaniaceae bacterium (assembly GCA_018062315.1). Taxonomy (GTDB): domain Bacteria; phylum Chlamydiota; class Chlamydiia; order Chlamydiales; family Simkaniaceae; genus JAGOSM01. Next base: position 8,246 of record JAGOSM010000016.1, read on the forward strand.
TTCATGAGAGAGGCGATCACGCGTCGTTACCAGGAGATGGTGTTCTTTGACAGAACGTTGAGCTTCTCGAAGATGCATGTGGTAGCGGGAGGATCGCTCTTCGGGATCTTCAGATAGAGGAGGGAATCCCAAAAGATGATAGCCTCCTGGATTTTCACGAAGGGCCCGCGCTGCAAGATCATGTCTTCTTTTAGGACTTAAGTTCTGATAGCTTTCCATTAAACACCCTCGGTCCATTCTTTTCAAAGATGATGAGTCGATTGACGACTTCTCCAATCAAATCTCGGTCATGTGATACGAGAATGACAGTGCCTTTAAATTCCTGTAATCCCCAGGTCAGGGCAGAGACCGATTCAAGATCGAGGTGGTTATTGGGTTCATCAAAAATCAGGACATTATTGTCTTGAAGCATTAGATCGGCAAAAATAAGACGGGCTGTTTCTCCTCCCGATAATTTACCAACCGCTTTAAATGCATCATCTCCAGAGAATAACATTTTGCCGAGGGCGCTCCGAATATCCTGGTCATAAAGGCGTTCGTGTCTTGATTTGAGATAATCGAACATTTGCATGTCTGAAGGAGCTTTGACGACATCCTTGTGATTTTGGGGGAAATATCCCACTTTAACCTGATGACCCCATTCTACAGTGCCTTGATCTGCCTCTAGTTGTTTAGCAAGGATTTTGACAAGGGTAGATTTTCCTCTGCCGTTGGCCCCAATAATTCCTATTTTATCACCCCGCAGGACTTCAAAAGAGAGACCTTTAAAGAGAGGATGATCAAAACTTTTTGCTAAATTTTCTACTTTAAGGGAAATTTTTCCTGAATTATTTTCTTCCAAATAGAAGCGGATGTAGGGGCGTTGGATATTGGATTTTTTAAGGTCCTGAGGTTGTAACCTATTAATTTCTCGAATGCGGGACTGAACTTGTGAAGCTCTGGTTCCTGCAGCAAATTTACTGACAAACTCGGTCAATTGTTTGATTTTTTTATCTCTTGATTTGGCTTCATTTTCTCCACTTTGGCGAGCGGCTGTTTTTGCAACGAGCATGTCATCATAATTGCCTGGATAAGTGATAATGGTATCATAGTCGATATCGGCAATATGGGTGGTTACGCTATTTAAAAAATGGCGATCGTGGCTAATGACAATCAAAGTTCCGGTATACTGGGCAAGAAACTCTTCTAGCCATTTAATGGAATCCATGTCGAGGTGGTTGGTTGGTTCATCGAGAAGCAGTGCTTCGGGGGATCCGAAAAGGGCTTGGCACAGGAGAACTCTAAACTGTTTATCAAGGGGAAGTGCTCTCATAGGCTGCCTATGGAATTCCTCTTCAATATCCATTCCGATAAGGAGGATTTCAGCATCACTTTCAGCAGTATAGCCGCCTTCATCAGCTACAATTTCTTCTAGGTCCCCAAGGCGCATTCCAATAACGTCTGTCATTTCTTGTTCATAGAGCAGTTCTCTTTCTTCAAGAGCCTTAAATAAGCGGCTATTTCCCATGATTACAGCATCAATCGCTTTGACATCAAGGAAGGCTTCAATATTTTGTTTAAGAAAGCCCACTCTTTTAGGAAGAGATACGGAGCCTGCAGAAGGTTCTTCAAGGCCTACCATGATTTTCAGAAGGGTTGATTTTCCAGCTCCATTAGGACCTGTGAGACCGTACCGTCTTCCAGGGCTAAAGGTAGCTTCTACTTCATCAAAAAGCGTTCTTGTGCCAATCTTTTTAGAAATTTTATTTAAGGTAATCATGCAACCAGTTTAGCATGAAGAAAGATGGATCTCAAGGGTGAATTCTTAAGTTATCTTCAAGTTGTGAAAAATGCTTCACCGCACACCTTGCGCAATTATGAACTTGATTTAGATGCCTTTGCTCGTTTTCTTGATGGTAGGGAAGCGACAAAGAGGGAAATTAGAGCTTATCTTGCCTCTTTGGCTCAAGAAGGGAAGGCAAGAAAAACTATTTTGCGCCATCTATCTACTTTACGCTCCTATTTCAAATATTTAATAAGACAAAAGCTGATTTCTGAAAATCCGATGAGCGATCTTTCTCAATATGGATCAGCTCGGCCTATCCCCCATCCCATGAATTATGATACTGTAGAACTTTTTTTTGCACAGCCCGATACGACAACGTACCTGGGGCTCCGAGATCGAACAATGATGGAGCTTATGTATAGTTCTGCTCTTCGAGTGAGTGAGGTGACTTTATTGTCAGTCCAGGACATTCAAGCGGGGATGATTAAGGTACAGGGAAAAGGGAAAAAGGAGCGGCTCATTCCGATCACTCGGTCGGCTATTCAGTGGATACAAACCTATTTGACTCATCCTGAGAGGAAGCCGTCCGAGGCTCTTTTTTTAAATCATCGGGGAGGGAGGTTGACTCCCCGTTCTGTAGACCGCCTTTTCGCTAAGTACAGGGCTTCAGCTGGCCTTGCTGAAAAGGTGACCCCTCACACGATTAGGCATACGATTGCAACACATTGGCTTGAGAAGGGGATGGATTTAAAAACAATCCAAGTGTTGCTTGGACATAACAGCCTTTCCACAACCACGATTTATACTCAGGTATCAACGAGGCTTAAAAAAGAAACTTATGAGAAAGCTCATCCTTTGATGAGCAAAAAGTTTAGGGAGAGCTGTAAGCCGGATTCTGTCGAGGACAATCATTCATCTACGACCAGTATCGCTACAGGTCTTTAGCGGCGTTCACGCCTTGCTTCGCATGGGGTTTACAGCACCCTACATTACTATAGGTGTGGTCATATCCTGAATATGACATTTTCAGCCTGTTCATTCACAAGGGCCATGAATGACGGAGTATTTTCTGTTGCACTTTCCGTAGCCTTACGGCCCCCAGTATTTCACTGGCATGCTCTTTGAACATTGCAGGGGCAATGCAAATTTTTTTTTGAAGTCCGGACTTTCCTCCCCCCAGGGCAAAAATCCCTAGGCAGCGATTGTCCACTCTCCCTAATTGGTAACCGTTTGACGTCTTCGTCGTTTGGTTGGACCCGTTCCCTCGTCTTCGGTTTGGAGTAGCACTTCCTCTGGCCAGTAGTGGATCCGAGAGCAGTGTTCGCAGAAGACCATATTGTCTCCTTTGCGGACGAGGTTTTCGTGTTGAATGGTAAGAACGATATGACATCCGCTGCAAGTTCTATTCTCGATAGGGACAAGTACTCGATCTTTTTTATTGCGGAGAAGCCTTTCGTAGATAGAGAGAATCGCAGGATCTGCGGTAGTGGCTAGGGCTGCTCTCTCTTTTTTAAGAGTTGTTCCTTCTTCGTTGATTAAGGCAATATTCGCGTTGATTTCATCTTTGAGAAGAACGCTGCTATCCTGGGAAGAAACGATGCTTTCTTTGATTTTTTCGAGCAGCTCTTCTTCAAAAGTTTTTTTGTCAAAAACCTCTAATGCTTTGTGTTCAAGGGCAATTTTTTCCCGCTCGATGGCAGTCATTTCATGGGTCATTGCATTAAATTCTTCTACCTTTTTGATAGAATTTTGTTGATCATCTAATTTTTTGAGCTTGGCAGTGAGTTCAGAGACCTTATCCTCAATGGTTTGGATTTCTTTATCGTAAGAGGCGAGGTCTTTTTGTTTTTCTTCTAATTGAGCTCGGAGTTCCTTATGGACAGACTCAACTTCAGAAAGCTCGTCAAGCCGTTGGCGCTTCATGCGCATAAGGCGAATCATTTTAATATCGAGATCTTGAATTTTTAGGATGGGTTTAAGAGCTTCGAGCATGAGAATATCTCCAATTTTCTAGGAGCATTCTACCTCCCTTTGCCAAAAAAGTCAATGTCTTGTTATTTTTAAGGGGCTAGGCTAACATGCTGGCTATGAATTATGAAAATAAAAAAAGGGCAGCAGGAGCCTATCTTGCTGTTCTCGAACATCTCCAAATTGCGGCTCCCCAGGTTGCGAGTGCTATTATTCAAGAGCTTAGAGACCAGAGGTCGCATCTCAAGCTCATTGCTTCCGAGAATTACTCCTCGTTGACGGTGCAACTTGCTATGGGGAATCTCTTGACTGACAAGTATAGTGAGGGGTTTGTCAAGCATCGCTTTTATGGAGGATGTGAAAATGTGGATTCGGTCGAAGCTTTAGCTGCAGCGGAAGCCAAAGCAATTTTTGGAGCTGATCATGCTTATGTGCAGCCCCACTCAGGTGCAGATGCTAACCTCATTGCTTTTTATGCCATTTTAGCTCACCGGATTCTCAATCAAAGGGCTGAAAAAATCGATCAACTTGATGCCGAGACCTTTGAAAAAATTCGGCTTGAAATGGGGAGGCAAAAGCTTATGGGGCTTTCTCTTTCTTGTGGAGGACATCTGACACATGGATACCGACATAATGTTTCAGCAAAAATGTTTCATGCCGTAAGTTATGAGGTGAATCGAGAGACTGAAGCTATTGATTATGATCAACTATTAGACCAGGTGAAAAAAGAAAAGCCCCTTATTTTAATTGCTGGATATTCTGCCTATCCAAAATTAATTAATTTTAAAATTATGAAAGAAATCGCCTCTTCAGTTAACGCCACCCTTATGGTTGACATGGCTCATTTTGCAGGGCTTGTTGCAGGGGGAGTGATGACGGGGGAGTACCATCCCGTACCTTATGCAGATGTCATTACTTCAACTACACATAAAACATTGCGTGGTCCTCGAGGGGGAATGATTCTTTGTACTAATGAGTATAAAGAAGTGATTGATAAGGGATGTCCTATGGTTATGGGAGGCCCTTTGCCTCACGTGATGGCAGCTAAAGCAATTGCCTTTAAAGAGGCTAATACGGATGAGTTTAAAAAATATGCGAAGCAAATTGTGTTAAATTCGAAAGCTTTAGCCAAACGGTTGATGGATAGAGGTTGTGTTTTATACGGTTCTGGAACCGAGAACCATTTAGTCGTGCTCAATGTTGCAGCAAGTTTTGGTTTGACAGGTCGGCAGGCTGAACTTCTTCTTGGAGAAGCCATGATGACAGTCAATCGTAATATGGTTCCATGGGATCAAAATGGAGCTTGGTATACTTCGGGGGTAAGGCTTGGAACAGCAGCGCTGACGACACGAGGACTTTTTGAAAAAGAAATGGAATATATTGCCGATTTGATTGTAGATCTTTTAAAAGAGGCAAAGCCTGCAGAAGACAGTAGAGCCAAAGCGCATGTGCCTGCGGGATTACTCAGTCGGATCCAAAAAGAGATTTCCGAATTACTCAATAAGTTCCCTCTTTACCCAGAACTGTTGATTCAGTAGAATAGGCCGAAACCGGAGGATGTCATGCAAAAACTAAACGATAAAATTGATGAAAAGATCTTGGATTCGCGTCGTATTTTTTTATCCGATGCAGTGGATGGAGAGAGTGCTCGTGAAATCATCAGAAAACTCTGGTATCTTGAAGCTTGTGCTCCAGGTAAGCCTATTTTATTTATCATCAATTCCCCTGGAGGATCGGTAGATGCAGGGTTTGCTATTTGGGACCAAATTAAGCTTCTTTCTTCTCCTGTGACGACATTGGTGACGGGGCTTGCGGCTTCTATGGGGTCTATCCTCAGTCTTGTTGCTCCGAAAGGTCGCCGCTTTGCAACGAAGCATTGCCGTATTATGATTCACCAGCCGTCGATTCACGGAGTCATTCAAGGACAAGCGACTGATCTCGAAATTCAGGCAAAAGAAATTATTAAAACTCGGGATGCTTTGATTCATCTTTACATGGAAGCAACAGGAAAAGATTTTGCTACTGTTGAAAGAGCTCTTGATAGAGATACCTGGATGAGTGCGAGTGAAGCGATGTCTTTTGGCTTGATTGATGGGATTGTGAATTCCTTTGAAGAGCTTCAGTAAATATCACGGCCTTGGCAATGATTTTATTATTATTGATCAAAGAGAGTCTCCTTTTGTAGGCGATATCCCTGTTCTTTGTGATAGACAAAAGGGGATTGGGGCTGACGGAGTAATCCTTATGGAGACCTCTTCCCGAGCTGATCTCAAAATGAGAATTTTCAATCAGGATGGAGGCGAAGCAGAGATGTGTGGCAATGGGCTGCGCTGCTTCCTCCATTTTGCAAGAGCGAAGGGAATTTCTCTTTCTCTGATCGAAACGATGCATAGACTGCATCGCATTGAGGAACAGTGGGTAGAGCTTGGTCCTGTGATTGTCGAAGGGGCTATTTTGAATACAGGGGTCCCTCACCTCGTTTTCTTTGAACCCTATGATAAGAAAAAGGGGGAGATTTTGTGTCTTAAAGAAAATGCAAATATCAATTTTGTGGACGTGCTAGGGCAAGATCACCTGTTTGTAAAAACCTATGAAAGGGGGGTCGGAGAGACTCTGTGTTGCGGAACGGGTTGTGCTGCAGCGGCATTTGCTTATGGAAAAAGGTGGCCTATCAGGGTGAACGAAACCCTTTTCTTTGATTTAAGGGAAAACCATCTTTGGATGAAAGGACCTGCAACGCATGTTTTTGATGGTGTTTTATCCGAAAATTTTTTATGATTTGTTCTCATGTTAATAGGCATACCTAAAGAGATTAAAAATCAAGAAGCTCGAGTAGGAGCGACTCCTGCAATGGTGCGCATGCTCGTTCAAGATGGGCATCATGTACTTGTAGAAAGCCAAGCGGGCGCTCTCGTTGGATTTCAAGATGAGTTGTATTTAGCGGCAGGGGCTAAAATCGTTTTTTCCCCGAAAGAGGTGTATCAGGCTGAAATGATCATTAAGGTCAAAGAGCCTCAGAAAAGTGAGTTTGCTCTCATGCATGAAGGGCAGATCCTCTTTACTTATCTTCACCTAGCTCCAGATCCTGAACAAACGAAACATCTTGTAGATCAAAAAGTGGTCGCTATTGCCTATGAAACAGTGACAGATAAAGAGGGACGCCTTCCTTTATTGACTCCGATGAGTGAAGTGGCTGGGCGTATGGCGGTTCAAGCCGGAGCTTCTGCGCTTCAGATGAATCACGGAGGGAAAGGTATTTTACTCGGGGGAGTCCCTGGGGTAGCGCCCGGACGAGTGCTTGTCATCGGTGCAGGTGTCGTTGGAACGCATGCAGCTATGATGGCAATGGGGCTTGGGGCAGATGTGACGATTGTGGATCGGAGTCTTCCTCGTCTACGAGAACTCAATCTGATCTTTGGTGGCAGGTTAAGAGCCCGGTTTTCTACAGAACAGACCATCGAAGAAGAAATTAAAGTGGCTGATTTAGTCATTGGGGCTGTACTTATTCCTGGAAAATCGGCACCCAAATTGGTGTCTCGCAAAATGATTCAGTCGATGGCCCCAGGGTCTGTATTTGTCGATGTGGCCATTGATCAGGGAGGGTGTTCAGAAACCTCTCGTCCTACTTCTCATTCTCATCCTACTTATGAAGTAGATGGGGTGATTCACTACTGTGTGACGAACATGCCAGGGGGATGTGCGAGAACCTCGACGATTGCACTCACTAATGCGACCATGCCTTATGCGCAAAAAATCGCTCTTCTCGGGTATAAACAAGCTCTTCTTGAGGATCGAGGTCTTTTACAAGGACTTAATGTTCATTATGGACAGGTGACTAATCCCCACGTAGCTCATGATTTAGGTTATCCATTTGTCTCCCCAGAATCTGTATTGTACCCACACAAGCTGAAGAGTTGACGTTTGGGCCATGCGAAAGCTCCCGCGGATCGGCGATCGTAAGTTTCCCCATATTTCTAATATTGGGAAACTTACGATCGTCGATCCCCGGGGCTTTGGCACAGCCGAAACGCCAACGCTTCAGTTTGTGTGGGTATGCATCCACTTTATTGACTATAGAGTGGATATCCTAGTATACAGTAGGGGATATGGAAATTAAAAAGGTATTCTTTGCCGAGGGGACATACCAAGTTGAGGTATATGATCCGAGGAAGGGATGCGAATATTGGCCTTTTCTACAGATTGACGATGCAGGACATATTCGAGATGCCTTTTGTACTTGTGAGGAGGAAGGGCGGTGTGCCCATGTTGTTTGTGCTCACGAGTGTATTATTCAACATGGAGTTCTCCATGTTAAATTTAGATCTTCTTTCTGGAATCAAATTTGTCAAATTGCCGCTCGCCGGCATGGTTATGATGTCTCTACATTAAAAGAATCAGAAGAGGGTTTTGTTTGCGAGTCAGCTTCTAAAAAAGGACTTTTTTATCTTCATCCCAAAGGGGTTGAGGGAAAAGCTTGGGTCGATGAAACCATCTTGCATCGACAAGTAGAGACCGAGGAAACTTCGTTAAAATTTTTTAATCTTTCAGATGAAGAAATTCTCCTTTGGAAAAAGGGAACCCCTTCTCATCAACTGCGGTATGAACTCTCTATATGGAGCGATTTGGCAAAATGGCTTTTTATGTTACAGGAGTTTGAACGCCCTTATACCATCCATTTTAAAACAGGAGCAAAAGGGATTCCTGTTGCCATTATAGCGGATTTTGAGCCGGTTGAAGTGGGATTTTATATCGCTCTTGTCAATTGGGGAGAAATTATTCCGTCCCTGCTCAGCGTTAAAACACCTGTTTCTGTGCATGAGTTTCGAGATCTTGCAATTGAGGCGATTCATTACGATAAAAAGAAAAGACTGTTTCGTATTATCGGGAAGCAAGAAGAAAGAAAAGATAAAGGACATCATGGGATCGAAATGGGGGAATGGGAATATTATCCTGATCAAGGTTTTTTTCCAAAAACGACCGATCCTCTGTTTGAAAGAGATGAAATTCCTTCCAAAGAAGTGAAGAGGATTTTAAAAACACAATCCAAAGTGCTTAAAAAATATCTTAAAAATGGGGTCATTGCAGAAGGGAGGTATCCCCCTCACTACACCCTTGCTATCGATTCTAGAGGCGATATGTCGATTCAATGTTACCTTTTTGAAAAAGGGGATTTAGAAAAGGAAGATTCTGCACAATTTGGTTCTTGGGTGTATATCGATGATGTGGGATTTTTTGAGCTTGAAGAAACGGTCTTCGATTCCATCCGCAAAGTGATTCCCAAAGCGAGGGTAGTCGATTGTCTTCTTCATCACCGCACCTTTCTCAACCAGTTTGAAGGGTTTCATATCAATCTTACCTCTGTGGAATCGACCCTTGTTTATCGGATGCATCCTGAAGAGGGGCTTGAGGTGTTTTCACAAACACAGCTTGTCGAAGGATCTGATGGGTTTATTGATTACGGGGACTGGGTCTATGTCCAAGGAAGGGGATTTTACAGCAAAAGTGCCAGGCAAGGGGCTTTCTTAAACGGAGAAAAGGTTCCTCCTGATCAAATTAATCTATTTATTGAAAGTCACAGAGAAGAGCTTGAACAGGTAAAAGGATTTTTTACAGAGGATTGCCCTCTGGCTAAGGCGGGACTTAATGTCTCTTTGAGTCGTAAGGGGACCATTTTGGTGGAGCCTTCCTTCAAATTTAAGGAGGATCGGTCGGGGATTATTTATGAGTCCTTTGTATATGAAGAAGGGAAGGGTTTTTCTGAAATTCCCCATAGATGGCGCATTCCTCAAAGATATATGCAAGCTGTTGAGATCAAACCCAAGGGGGAGCCTTTTTTTGTAACTCAAGAACTCGATCAGATTCGCCCCTTTATTTTGAAAATTGATCAAAGTCTGATTCAACCCCGTTCTTTTCATCTTCAAGTGAGACAGGTAGAGAGGGATGGAAAAGATTGGATCATGAAGTTGACCTATGAAAGCGAAATTGGGTCTGAGGTCGTTGGAAAAATTAAACGGGGGCTTAGTCAGGATAAGTCGTATATTTTAACAAAAGCAGGCTTGATCGTTTTAAAAAATCCCCGCTTTAATTGGTTGAGGGATCTGCCCAAGGAACGGATTAACGATACTCAGAAAAAAGTGAGACTCACCACTTTAGAATGGTTTAAACTGAGTTTATTTGAAGAGATTGAACTGCCAAGGTATAAGGCTTCTCGCAATCTTCTTGAAGATCTTGATCAGCTTCTCGTCCATGAGCCTCTTGATTTGTCAAGGTTGAGATCTACCCTCCGTCCCTATCAGCAGACGGGGGTCAAATGGCTCTATTTTCTCTACCATAGTGGTCTTTCAGGCCTCCTCTGTGATGAGATGGGGCTTGGAAAAACTCACCAGGCGATGGCTTTAATCGCTGCGATTGGGCAGGCGAAGATTTTAATTGTATGCCCCACTTCTGTTATTTATCATTGGGAAGATCTTCTTGCTAAATTTCTTGTGGATGCACGAGTGGTGGTATATTACGGCATCAAGAGGGAGCTTACCAAAGATTATAACATTCTTCTCACTTCATATGGGACACTGAGAGCAGAGCAAGGGGTACTTTCTACTATTGAATTTGATCTTGCTGTATATGATGAGCTCCAAAATGCAAAAAATGCGCAGTCTCAAACGCATAAATCGCTTCAGCTCATTCAGGCCAAAATGAGGCTGGGATTAACTGGAACTCCAATAGAAAATAATCTCAGTGAGTTAAAGGCTTTATTCGATTTAATTCTTCCAGGTTACTTTCCTCCCACTTCTTTATATAAGGAACTTTTCCTCAATCCCATTGAAAAAACAGGGGATAAAGGGAAAAAAGAACTTTTGAAAAAAATGGTTAAGCCCTTTTTGCTCCGCCGGAAGAAAAAGGAAGTATTGCATGATCTCCCAGAAAAAATAGAAGAGGTCCTTCATTGTTCTCTTTCTGAGGAGCAAAAACAACTGTATAAGAAGGCCTTTCTCCAAAAACGGGATGAACTGTTTCAAGAGATCGAAAAAGAGGCGGGGCCGATTCCTTATCTCCATATTTTTGCAGTTCTCAATGAACTTAAAAAAATCTGCAATCACCCTGCCCTGATTTCTAAGCAGTCGTATCACAAACACAACAGTGGAAAATGGGAGCTTTTCGTAGAACTTTTTCATGAAGTGAGAGATAGCGGGCAAAAGATGGTGATTTTTTCCCAGTACCTTGAAATGCTCGATATTATTGAAATGTTTCTTGTTGAACAAAATATTCCTTATGCGACGGTGAGGGGATCGACCCGCGATAGAAAGGAACCTCTTAAGCGCTTTCAAGAAGATCCTCAGTGTGAAGTTTTTCTTGGGTCTCTTAAAGCAGTGGGGGTGGGGGTTGATTTAACCGCAGCTTCTGTTGTGATTCATTACGATAGGTGGTGGAATAGTGCGAGAGAAGATCAGGCAACCGATAGGGTGCATCGTATTGGTCAAAAAAGGGGAGTCCAGGTCTTTAAACTCGTGACAAAACACAGTATCGAAGAGCATATCGATGGGCTTATCATGAAAAAGAGGGGGCTGATGGATGAGGTTATTGGGTATGATGAAGAGTCTGCGATCAAAACCCTTTCTCGCGATGAATTAAAAGAACTCCTCTCTTTAATCAATCAAGATATTTCTACTATCTGGTAAAAAAAGATGCCTATTGAATAGAAGGGGTTTCCTCGGATATCATGTTTGGCATGAGTTTATTAAAAATCGCTATTGTTGGTCGGCCGAACGTGGGTAAATCTGCCCTTTTTAACCGGATTATCGGGAAAAAAGTGGCAATCGTTGATGAGATGGAGGGGGTCACCCGAGATCGCTTAATCTATGAGACTGAGGTATTTGGGATCCCTTTTGCAGTGATCGATACGGCAGGATTTGGCCACGAATGGAAAGAGGTAAGGGAGCAAACGCTCATTGCCATCGAGCAGGCTGACAGGGTGATTTTTGTGGTAGATGCGACGGTCGGGGTTCATCCCACAGACCAGGAAGTGGCAAAACTGTTACATCAAACCAAGAAATCGGTGGTTATTGCAGCGAATAAAATTGATAACGGGTCCAAGGAATCTTTAGCTGGTGAATTTTATAGTTTAGGTTTTAAAACGGTAATTCCTGTATCTGCAGCACACGGATATCAGGTAGCAGAGCTTTTAACGGAGGCGCTTCAGGATATCAAGAAAGAAGTTGAAGAGCCTGATACAACGGGCAAAATCAAGGTTGCCTTTATTGGCCGGCCGAATGTGGGTAAGTCGACCCTACTCAATCAAATTTTAGGAGAGCCCCGGAGCGTGGTGAGTCCTACCGCAGGAACGACCCGAGATAGCGTCGATGTGGAGTATGGCGATTTTATTTTGATCGATACGGCAGGGATTAGGCGCAAGCACGGCGAACATGAGGTGGTGGATAAGTTTGCTGCCATTCGGACAGAGAGAGCGATTGAAAGATGTGACGTATGTGTTCTTATCACAGATGCGCAGGAAGGGTTAACGACGCAGGAGAAGAAGATTGCTGCTGATATTGAAGCTTCCGGTAAAGGATGTGTCGTATGGCTCAACAAATGGGATCTTGTGAAAGGATTTCAGATGGAACACTGTATCCAGGGGATTAGACAAGAAGCTTCGTTTCTCAACTATTGTCCTGTGATTTTAGGATCTGCTCTGACGGGGCGCAATATTGATAAGCTATTTGAGCAAATCAAAATAACCTATGCTTCATTAAAGCAGAGGGTAACGACAGGTGAGCTCAATAGGCTCATTGAACGGTTTATGCAGCTCAATCACCCTCCGATGTTACAGGGAAAAAGATTGCGTATTTTTTACACGACTCAAGTGAAAGATTCTCCTCCCACTTTTGTTTCCTTTGTGAATCATCCCGATAGAATGACAGAGACGTACCAGAAATACCTTTTAAACCAGCTGAGAGAAGTGCATCCCTTTACAGGGGCGCCGATCCATTATTTTGTAAAGCCCCGCTCTGCAACCGCGCGGCCATAGGTTAAAAATGGCTAGGGGGGAGCTGGACAGCCTTTCTTGGTACGATATCCCCTAATCGCTTACATCCTCCAGGGTGAATAGACTCTTGCAAAGAGGCTATTCTATCACGACGGAAGTCCTTTAAGGGAGTAGAGGGAGGCATCAATCTACCGTAACGGCCATCTGCTTCGAAAAAATGAATAAACATGGCTGGGTAGGTATCATAAATTTGTTGCTCTTGAATTGCCCTCGGCTCTTCTTCTGCCATGTCAATGCTAAGATCAACAATCACTTTACGGTGAGAATCCATCAGTTGTTCGCATTCACCATTTAAGATTTGAAAGCCATTTTCAAAACCTCTGTGTCCACCCTTGGCTAGTACAATCCCTTGATCGCTTAAAAAATGAATGGTTCTTTTATCAAATAATTCCCTTGAAGAAAGGGGGGTCATGTCTAAATCTCCATAGACAAAATATTTATTCTCTTTAGCTCGTAATAGATGATCGGCAGCCGCTGCTCTAAGCAAATCGACACGAAAGTAGATGGGCATTACTTCACTAAATACAGAGGGGTGGTCTTGAACCACTTTGATGGTTCGCACATCTCTCAATCGCAAGAGATCGCGAGAGGGCTCTTCTAGAGTCTCTTTAAGGGCAGTTCGAGATCTTTCAATGGCCTCCACTGTTGCCATGGCGCTATCGATCCAAAGATTGATCACACTTCCTGGATTCGTTTTAGCCCACATCGAGATTGGCTGAATACACCCTTTTTGAAATCCTTCGAATAAAAATTCTTGATCACTTCCCATTCTATTTTTATTAATCCACATGAAATTAATGGAGTATTGATCGGAAGTGATAGGGACCTCTGCAGGCTCATGGAGAAAGGGATTTTGATAGGTATAAGCTGCATTGTAGAGGACTTGTTTTTGACTTGAAGATAACAGATCAAATGCTCTCTCAAAAGATTCATCCGGTTTAATCCTGCTCGCCACCTGCATCCATAATGTATGGTAGGAGTCAAGGACTCCACCTGCTTTGATAAATTTTTCTATGAAGGGTCTTACTATATGAAAGAACTGCTCTCGTTCTAGCAATTTGGCAATTACCTCTTGACCAAGGGTTAGGAATAGTTCAGGGAACCACTCTGTCAATCTTTCTAGAAGTGTATAATCCTTTGAGTGTGTCATAAAAAAACACTCTTGCGCGAGCGCAGCATCGATAAGGCCTTCTTTAAATGCGATCTCCAAGATATCCAGTGTTGTGGTAATGGAGAATTCACCTAACTTAGCAAGGCTAGTTTCAATAAATCGAGGGAGCCTACTCTCAAAATCTTTATGCAATAACACCTTTTTAATAGATGGTCCACTTCCATACCTGGGAGGTTCGCCCATTTTCAATAATAGTAATTCTATGGGGACTTCGCTGATTTTGTATTCGGGCCTACTTGAATGATTCCAGTTTTTTTCAATCGCAATCAGCCTTCCCTCTACCTCTAAAATTCCTAATGTAGAGCGGCTCACATCATCACGAGAAACAAGACACGTTGGGTTTATAAATTGAAGATTTCCACTCCTATCTATTTTATATCCACACGCAAATTCATCCGACTCCACCTCAAATTTCCCTACTTCTTTTTGTCCATCAGGGAAAATACGACTGCCTGAATAACGATGTTTTCCATTATCAGTGAGTACAATGATCCCATTTGCATAAACTTTGCGAACCGTTCCTTCTCCTAATTCTTCTATTGTTATAGGTTGAGGTCGGATGATGATTGTTCTATTTGCGTATGTGGAAATAGAGAATTGCAGCGATTCGGTAAATGGGAGCTCTTGATAATATTTCATTCGAGTCGAGTGGTTTAAGCAATCACGATGATCAAAATAGAGAGAGACCGCACTATTTGTAGAGGTAAAATGATTAATAATTATTTTGAATAATTGTTCCTCATCTGCTGCACTTCGAATGATCAGATCTTCTTGCTTACCCGACAACTTGAAATTTAATTTATAGGGAGTAAACAAGGAGTCCGAGGGGGAAGTGAAGGGGACAACTGAACCTAATGAAGTAATTGACGACATGATAAATCCATAATTTATTATGTAATTATATCATATTTAATATATTAATGTCGTTTTTAAATATTTTCTACTTGCAATAAGTAGGTTATTAATAGGTGGGGTCCCACTTGTATTGAATGCCATCGACGGTATGCGTTCTGTACACCCAGGGGTCTTTATTTTCCCGCAGCAACCGGTCGCATCCCATCACGAATCCTTTAATAAATCCGTACCGCTTCATCGCAAGGAGCATATAGCGGGAGCTTGTGGGGCGAAAATGGGACCTCGGTCCGTCGACAGGTGAAATAATATCTGTATGTACCCAGATCACCTTTTCAGCGATTCTGGTGCCAAAAGAGTCTTTTTTATTGGGCAAAGGGGGGATTAGTGAAGTAGGTTGCTCGATGAGATCGCTATCTCTTCCCCAAGGAAGCTCATAACCTGCTGTTCCCTCTGCTAGATTAAAAGCCGTAACGCAACATAAGAATAGGAAAACGTTTTTCACTCCCGAGGAGAGCATAGGCTTTTTTCTCATAGATTCTTTCATTATACAATTTTGCAGCTTCTCCCGCCCCATAAATTCCTCCAAAATACCACCCCGATTCAAAGGTTGTGGTAATAATTCCTGCAGCGATATAGCCGTGGCGGAAAAATTCAACAGCCGCTGCAATGAAAAGGGCATTCAGAGTAAAAGCTGTAAATGCCGATTGTTTTTGCCCGACATAGGCATATCCCGCTCCTGGAAGGAGGGCATTGTAAATTTGAGCCCGCGGAACTGATTTTTTTTCCTTCTCATAACTTGCCATTAACTCACTTAAGGAGGGATCGTCTACCCGTATTTGCTCGAGAGCTTCAATATGCCCCTCTGTCAAGGCGGTAGAAACTTCAAGCTTTTTTGCAGTCTCTGGGTACGCCTCATCGATAATTTCTAAAATTCCTGTTGCTTTTTCCTCTTCTCCTGTTTTCATATACGATTCATAAAGGATAATCAGGAGATCGTGGTAGGCGGGAAATGTGGTTGACACTTGCCTTAAAGAGGAGCTTTCGAAGGTGTCAATCACGTCTCGGTATTTATTGCCGAGATAAAAACAGTAGAGGATAAAATAATCGATTTCGAGTTTCCTCTCGATCAGTTTAGGAGGAATCAAGATGGCCGCTCTTTTAAACGTTGAGATCGCTCGATAGAGATCGAGTTCTCTTGCAAAGGCGAGGCCAATTGTGTATTCCTGCCCCCATGAAGAATTTCTCTCTACAGATGACAGGGGAGTGAAAGCTGCTGCAAGAGACTTAATGTAGTTATCCTGCACCATATAGTTGATCTGGGGTTCAATTTTACTTGGAACCCGGTAGCAACCGGTGCAGAAAAGAAGAAGGAGGAGTAGCCTACTCATCATCTGGAGTCTTGACAAGCTCAAGTCCTGCATCGTAGGCCTCTTTATCCAAAGCTTCTTGTCTGTAGAGATCTTCTTGACCTCGTGTGATTTCAAGATACTCTTCTGTAGTATGCAGAATTTGAGGGCGAATAAAGATCACAATATTTGAGGTGACTTTTGTTGTATCATTTTCTGAGAACATAGCCCCCACCACTGGAAGGGTTCCTAAGCAAGGGATGAACGCCTTCGTGCGCGCTGTCGAATTTCTAATCTGTCCACTTAAAATGAGGAAGTGGCGATCAGGCATAGTCACCCGGGTTTGCGTGCTTCGTTTGGAAGAGGAGATAGCTCC